>NZ_JCAJZW010000025.1:0-121520 GCF_059510455.1 Streptomyces sp. NTD91 | reverse complement strand
ACCTGTCCGACCGATCCCGTCTGCCGCGCGACGCCATGCGCGCTCCCTCACTGCCTCAAGGGTGTGGGAGGTGCCCCTACTCGCCGCACCGGCCCCATACCCGAGTACGTCCGGTACGAGGGTCTGGGGGCGGCACGCCGAGAGCACGCACCTGACGCCGCGCGGCCGCCCTTCGGGCAACGACGCGAATGGTCGACAGACCCTGGACCGCCCGGTTCCGCCCGGTCGCACTCAACCTCGCGCAGCCCCTCCCCGTCCTTAGGGGAGGGGCTTTCGCCCTGTACGGTCGTACCCGGATGCCTCCAGGGGGAGGAGAGGTGGCGAGCACGCGGGGACGCGGGGGAAGAGGACGGATCATGTCGCGAGTGCCAGGGTGGCTCGGCAAGCTCGGAGCCGGTCTCACCGAGATCAGCGAGCGCCTGGACGAGCGCCGCGCCGAGGTCGAGCGCGAACACGCCGCCGAACCCGTCGACGACACCGCCGCCCCGCCCGCGCCGGCGAGCCCGGACCTCGTGGTCGCCCCGCCGGTGCCCGGCCCGCGGCACGCGCAGCCGGCCGGCCCCCGCCCCGACCCCGTCGAGGCCGTGCCCTGGGGTGTGCGGGTCGCGGCCGAGGCCGGTTGGCGTCTCCTGGTCCTCGCCGGCACCCTCTGGGTCCTGATGCGGGTCATCAGCGCGGTCCAGCTGGTGGTGTTCGCCTTCGTCATCGCCCTGCTCGTCACCGCGCTGCTGCAGCCGACGGTCGCCCGGCTCACCCGCCGCGGCGTGCCGCGCGGCCCGGCCACCGCGCTCACCGCGATCAGCGGCTTCGTCGTCATAGGGCTGATGGGCTGGTTCGTGACCTGGCAGGTCATGGAGAACATCGACACGCTCTCCAACCAGATCCAGTCCGGCATCGACGACCTGCGCGACTGGCTGCTGAAGAGCCCCTTCCACGTCACCGACAAGCAGATCAACCAGATCGCCAAGAACCTCCGCGAGGCGATCGGCGCCAACGCCGACCAGATAACGTCCGCGGGCCTGGAGGGCGTCCAGGTCATCATCGAGACCCTCACCAGCATCCTGCTGGTGTTCTTCTCGACGCTGTTCCTTCTCTACGACGGCAGGCGCATCTGGGAGTGGTTCCTGAAACTGGTGCCCGCCGCGGCCCGCCCGGGCGTGGCCGGTGCCGGACCGCGCGCCTGGAGCACCCTGACCGCCTACGTCCGCGGCACGGTCCTGGTCGCCCTGATCGACGCGATCTTCATCGGCATCGGCATCTACTTCCTGGACGTGCCGATGGCCGTCCCGCTGGCCGTCTTCATCTTCCTGTTCTCGTTCATCCCGCTCGTGGGCGCGGTCGCCTCGGGCGCGCTCGCGGTGATCGTGGCACTGGTGACGCAGGGCGTCTTCACGGCCGTCATGACCCTGGTGGTCGTCCTCGCGGTCCAGCAGATCGAGGGTCATGTGCTGCAGCCGTTCATCCTCGGCCGCGCGGTCCGCGTGCACCCCCTCGCCGTCGTCCTCACGGTCGCGGCCGGCGGCATGGTGGCCGGCATCGGCGGCGCGGTGGTGGCCGTACCGCTGGTGGCGGTCGCGAACACGGTGGTGGGGTATCTGCGCCAGTACGCCCAGGAAGCGGGGATCAACCAGTCCGCACCTCTGCAGGAGCCCACGACCGGGGAGGTCCCGACGGCGGCCGGCCCGGAGCCGGACAGGCACTAGGTGTTCTGTCTCGGGAGGTTGTGGACGGGTGAGCCAGATCTCGGCTGAGGGATCTTGAACGGGCACGCACCTGACGCCGCGCGGCCGCCCTTCGGGCAACGACGCGAATGGCCGGACAGGCCCTGGCCCGGCCGGTCACAGGGTGAACTGCCCGCTGAGTCCGGCGGCGCAGCAGGCCAGTGCCGCGGCACCCGCCATGACCTGGACCGCCACGCTCACCCGGTATCCGCCCCGGTACAGGCCGGCCGCCGAGAGCAGGACCAGTCCCGCGAAGCCCGCCACACAGGTGAAGACCGGCGTGACGTCCGCATGGGGATTCGGCTCGAACATGTTGAAGTCGGTCGTTCCCAGCGCCGTCAGCAGGACGACGATCCCGACGACCGCGTCCAGGAACAACAGCGCTGCGGCGAAGAAGACGTCCTCACCCGTACTGCGGCGGGAAGAGGGGTTATCACTCATGGCGGCAAGTTTCTCCGTTGGAGGCGGGTGGGGCCTGAGTACGCGTACTCAGGCCCCACCGTCGATCCGGGTCACCTACTTGAGGGCACGCTCCAGCACGTTCGCGTACAGGCGCGCACCGGCGATCTTCGGGTGGAAGGACGCCATCCCGACTTCCAGGACGCCGGTGTTGTCCGCGTGGGACAGGCCGGTCTTGACGATGCCGTTCACATCCTCCGGGTCACCGCAGACGGTCTTGCCCTGGAACTCGCCGCGCGGGTCGGCGAAGACCACATCGGCGCCCTTCTGCGCTGCCGAGTCCGCGGCGGCACCCTTCATCTCCTCGTCGAGGGTGTCCGCGACGGAGTTCAGCCAGGGGGCCTCCTCGGTGCCGATGCCGGGAATGCACTGCCCGCCGGCGGACAGCAGCTCCGGGTAGCCCATGAGGACGATCTTCGCGTGCGGCGCGGCCGTGTGGATCGCGTTCAGCACGTTGACGATGCGCGGACGGACCTGGTCGTGCAGCCACTTCGGCGCCCAGTCCTTGAGCGGACCGGTGTCCCCGTCGACGCCTTCGCCGGTGTCCGGGTCCTTGTTCCCGATCGAGGAGTCCTGGCAGAGGTCCAGTCCGGACTTCCACACGCACTGGTTGAACACGTCCGTGAACCGGGCGTCGTTGCCGCCCACCGACAGGGTGACCAGCGTGGTGTTGTTGTCGAGGTAGCCCGCGTCGATCTGTGCCACCTCGCTGTTCTGGCCCTTGCTCAGCATGTTGTAGGTGCGTGCTCCGGAGCAGGCCACGAAGTGGTAGTCCATCTGCGGGTCGAGAGCGGTCGCCATGGCCCCGATGGAGACCGACTGCCCCGGCAGGACGGCCTGCTCCGACCAGGCCAGCTTCGAGCGGTGGCAGCTGTCCCAGGCCTTGTCGTTGTTCTTCTCGTAGTGGTCGGTCTCCTGGTAGAAGTCTCCGCCGCCCGGGGCGCTGACGCCCTCACCGGAGGAGTAGGAGTCGCCCATCGCGACGATGGAGTCGGCCGGCTTGCCGGGAAGCGGCTGGAAGGCTACGGCGCCCCACGCGATGTCCTCGTCCGCGGTTCCGTCCCCCTTCGCGGTCGTGTTCGACAGCTCGACACGCGGGGTGCCGGTGAAGTGGAACGCGCCCAGGCTGACCCAGCCGCCCGCGCGCTGGAGCACGACTCGCTTCGAGCTCGTGCTGTCCGTGCCCAGCACGTGGTAGGCGGCCTGCCGGGTCTGGGCGCCGGTGTCGGGCAGCTGCACCAGGACGCGTGCCCAGTTGAGGTTCTGACCGAGGGTCCAGGTCCCGTCGATGGTCATGTAGCCATCGGGGCCGCCGTAGTGGTCGGTGTCACGGGTGTGGGTGTACCAGTAGTGGCCGCCGTAGCCGCCGCCCACCGAGTGCAGGTCGGCCTTCGCCTCGTAACGGCCTTCCGTGCCCGGGTTGAACGAGAACTGGAAACTTCCCGCCGAGTGGATCGTTGCGCAGCCGCTCTGATTGCTCCAGGACGGCGTTCCGTCCGGCACCGAGGCGACGACCTTGGATCCGTCGGGGGCGCCGGAGCACACCGGTGTACCGGTCTGCAGGCGCGTGCCGCGTCCCGGTTCCTTCACCAGTGACTGGTACTTGATGTTCTCGAAGCCGCAGGTGGTGGCGCAGTCGGACTTCCAGGTCGCATTGGGCTGGTTCCACCAGTACTGCGCGTAGCACGCGGCGTCCGGGCAGTTCGGCGGCGTGCTGGTGTTGCAGTTGTTCTTGGAGTTGCAGAACACGTCGAGGTCCGGCGAGACGTGCCACCGGTTGTTCCGGGCGCTGCCTTCGGCCAGGACGGGCAGGTCCGCTCCGTTCCAGTAGGCGGGGCGGAAGCCGGCGGAGGAGAAGCCGGACTCGCCGGGCCAGTCCTGCCGACCGGAGGTGGCGTAGGAGTAGCCCGTGTCGATGGACCAGGCGGCCCAGCCCATCACCTTCAACTCGTACGGCCAGTCCTGCGGATGGGCCGCGTCCTTGTTCGCCTCGGGACCGTCCACGTCCGTGTTCATGAACGGATGGCCCCAGCCCTTGGCGTAGATCGGGTTGGCCGGGTTGTTGTACCAGCCCAGGCCCCAGTGGCCACCGTTCTTGCCCGCGTCCGAGGGCGGGTTGAAGCCGAGGTTGTAGTTCCAGACGGCGGTGAACCAGTTCTCCACCTTCGACGGGTCGTCGTTGTTGACGGTGATCTTCTGGCCGTCCTTGTGGACCTCGTTCCACTTGTCGGCGAGGATCTTCAGGGAGGCGGCGACGTTCGTCGCGTAGTCGATCGCGACGAGCTTCTGCAGGCCCGGCGAGAGGGACTGCTCCTTGTGCCCGTTGGCGTCCGTCTTCTCGTGGCCGGCCAGGCGCATGCCGTCGGTCACCTGTCCGACGCCGTAGCCGCAGTCGGACTTGTCCCAGTTGATCTGCCAGTAGGCGGCCGGGTCGTTGGGGTCGGCCTTGTGGCCGTAGTAGCCGTCGACGGCGGCCAGCGGGTTGCCCATCTGGCCGGGGATCGAACCGCCCTCGGCCTGCCACAGGTTGGACTCCTGGGCCATGATGCCGAGGAGTACGTTGGCCGGGATCCGGCCGCCGCCCGTCAGTTTCGGCAGCGGGAACAGAGCCTGTGGGTCGACGGTGCCGAGGCCGGCCTGGTCACGGTACCCGCCCTGAGTGATGTAGGCGGCGCTCAGGTCGCCGCGTACGGCCATGTCGACGGCCCACTCGACCTGGTTCGAGGTCGGCTGCAGCGCCTGTACCTTGACGTCGTTGCGGGACACCGCGCACCAACGGTCGTCATCGGTCGGAGAGCTCGGCGTCAGGCCCGCCTTCGCGGAGATGCCCTTCGGCCGGTGCGCCGCGCCGGCGGCGACGAGGACCGGGGAGGGGTTGTGCCCCGAGCCGTCCGAGGCGTCGCTCTGCACGCTCTGCGTCAGCTCGGCACCGGTGGTGGTGGCGGTGCTGCTGACCGTCACGGTCTTTTCACTGTCGTCGGCAGGCGTCGCCGTCCGCGAGGTGGGCTCCCCGGTCTTCGTGAAGCCCTTGCCCGCGCCCTTGATGTGCGTCAGACCGGCGCGCACACCAGGTGTGAGGACCGGCTCGATCGCGAGACGGCCGTGCGAGGACACGTCGCTGCCGGCCGGGGCGTCGAGGCGGGTGACGCCGGTTCCCGAGGTGGCGGGGGAGCCCTTGGGGTGGCCGGTGAGGAACACCCTTCCCGCCTCTCCCTGCTTGAGGTCGAGGTCGCCGAGCTTGCCCGAGGCGATGGCCTTCGGCCTGGTGCCGCCGGTGAACAGCTCGGCATGCGCCGTGGAGTCGCCCTGGCGGTCGAGGAAGGCGATCTTGCCGTCGGCGGCGGGCCGGATGTCGAACGGGGCACTGGCCGCGTTCGCGAGGTTCTTCACCTTGCCGGAGCGGTCGAGGTGGACGAGGCGGCTGCCGAGCGCGGCGACCGTGCCGTCCTTGACCGGAACGGCGCTCGTGATCTCCCCCTTGGCCGCGGCCGTGCCCGTGATCTTCCCGGACACGTTCACGGTGACCACGCGGGTCCGTGTGCTCGCGGGGTCATTCATGTTCCGGAAGCCCGTGAACGCGGCCTGGTGCGTGGTCGTGTTGCACGACGGATCGAAGTAGGCCAGCGACGCGGTGAAGGGCAGCTTCGTCACCTTGCCGGTCGTCAGATCGACGATGGCGGTGAACGCGCCGCCCTGCATCAGGTCGGGCTTGTTCGTGAACGTGCGCGGCGCGTAGGCGACGGCTGCGTGCGTGTGGTCCATCACGCACTGGTTGCCGATCCACGAGTCCGCCGGCATGCCCGGTTCCGACAGAACGGCGACGGTCTTCCAGGCGTACGCCTTGTCGCTGTCGGCGACGAGGATGTGCAGACCGTCCGCATCAGCGGCGGCGGTGACGGCCCGGTCGGGACTCTTCTGCCAGCCCTTGCCGAGCTTCTTGTCCGGGTTCTGCACCCGGCCGGAGGACGTCGGCGCAGTGGTGGGGTGGGGTGAGGGCCGGGGCGCCGGAGCGGCGTCGGCCGGTGCCGCCCGGAGCAGACCGCCGGTCATGGCGGCGCAGGCCGCAAGGGCGACCAGGGGTGCGCGAGTTCGTCTCTTGGAACGCAATGGAGCTTTCCCCGATTTCTGTTGGTTGCTTCCGTGCTCCTCAGAGCACGGCAAGGCGCCCTCCGCCCCGGGCGCGACGGCCCAGCACAGGCGGACGGGGGTCAGGTCAGGTCTGCCTCAACGAGGCGGGACTCCACGCCTGAGATGCGTGGAGTCCCGGTTCACGGTTCGTGCACCGCCTGCTAGTCGCAGTTCGTGCTGTCCTGAACGTTGTTGACGAGGAGCGGGGCCGAGCTGGAGGTGCTGGAGCTCATCAGCGACGTGACCGTGCCGCAGCCGCCGTGCTTGCGGTAGACGGGGCCCGCGTACTGGGAGTAGACGCCCGCGTCACTCGCGCAGCCCTCTGCGATGTAGTTCGAGCAGAGCTTGATCTTCATCCACTTCGCGCCGGACGCGTTGTTGTCGAGGATGGCGCACGTGGGGGCGTCGTTGCTCACGGGGTTTCCTCCCTTCACGTAGACGAAGAGAGTC
Source organism: Streptomyces sp. NTD91 (assembly GCF_059510455.1). Lineage (NCBI taxonomy): Bacteria > Bacillati > Actinomycetota > Actinomycetes > Kitasatosporales > Streptomycetaceae > Streptomyces > Streptomyces sp. NTD91. The sequence goes on along the minus strand of NZ_JCAJZW010000025.1, from coordinate 114,762 downwards.
GCGAAACGCCGGGCGTCCGGCAGTTGCTCCGCCTTGTAGATGGCGTATCCCGTGCCGCAGACGGTCGCGCCTGCCGCGACGGCGGTGGGATGGGCCGCCGCGATCGCCTTCGTCCGCTGGTCGGCCTTGACCGAGATGCTGGGCACCGGCTGGTCGGCGGCGGCGACCTGCGGAGCGGCCACGCCGAGGACGGCAAGGCCCGCTGCGGCCGCGGCAAACGCCGCTTTCGCCGAGACATGGCTTCGTATGGACATGGAGTTCCCCCTGAAAAGCGGTCGAACGGCCGCCGCCGAACACGGCGCGGCGGCGTGCATGTGGTCGCCGGGAGCAAATCAGATCGTCTTTGCGGCTGTCGATCGACATTGCAGCGATGAAGCGGAGGGACTCGATCCGTTATGACACTGTGCGTGCGGACTTTCCGCGTATGACGTGAAGAATCGGGCAATCGTTCGACAGTTCGTTCACTCGGCGTTCCCGACTCCGAGTCGACTGAGTGGTACATGTCACGGGGACGGGTGGACGACGGCCCCTGTCCAACGAGTGGACAGGGGCCGTGATGCGCCGTGCGGGTTACTCGGCCGACTCGGCGAGCACCGCCTCCGCCTCAAGGGTGACGCCGACCGCCTCGATCACGGAGGCGATCTTGAACGCCTCCTGGACGACCTCGCGTTCGACGCCGGCCTTGCGCAGCACCTGCTCGTGCGAGTCCAGGCACATCCCGCAGCCGTTGATCGCGGAGACCGCGAACGACCACAGCTCGAAGTCGACCTTCTCCACACCCGGGTTGCCGATGACGTTCATCCGCAGACCCGCGCGCAGGCTGCCGTACTCGTGGTCCGACAGCAGGTGGCGCGTCCGGTAGAAGACGTTGTTCATCGCCATGATCGCGGCGGCCGACTTGGCGGCCCGGTACGCCTCCGGCGAGAGGTTGGCCTTCGCCTCCGGCTCCAGCTCACGCAGCACGATCGGGGACCGGGAGGCGATGGCGGTCGCCAGCACCGTGCCCCACAGCTGCTGCGCGGGCAGGTCGGAATTGCCGATGACCGAGCCCAGGTTGAGCTTGAGGTCCTTGGCGTAGTCCGGGACGCGGGACTTCAGCGAGTCGAGCGACATGCGTCACTCACCAGCCAGCAGCGCGACCGGGTCCAGGGTCTCGTCGCCCTTGTTCCAGTTGCAGGGGCACAGCTCGTCGGTCTGCAGGGCGTCCAGGACCCGCAGGACCTCCTTGGGGTTACGGCCCACGGAGCCGGCGGTGACCATGGTGAACTGGATCTCGCGGTTCGGGTCGACGACGAAGACGGCACGCTGTGCGAAGCCGTCCTCGCCCTCGATGCCCAGGTCGCGCATCAGCTCGTGCTTGGAGTCGGCCATCATCGGGAACGGCAGGTCGGTCAGGTCCGGGTGGTCCTTGCGCCAGGCGTGGTGGACGAACTCGGAGTCGCCGGAGAAGCCGAGGATCTGGGCGTCGCGGTCGGCGAACTCGTCGTTCAGCTTCCCGAACGCGGCGATCTCGGTCGGGCAGACGAAGGTGAAGTCCTTCGGCCACGCGAACACGACCAGCCACTTGCCCTCGTAGGACTTGTGGTGGATCTGCTCGAACTCCTTGCCCTTCTCCAGCGAGACGCAGGCGGTCAGTTCGAACTCGGGGAACTTGTCACCGACAGTGAGCACACGCTCTCCTTGCAGCGAGGAAGGACCCCTTTTGAGGGTCTTTCCCATGGGTTGGACGCTGTCGATGTTGGCACACCGTGCATTGATTAGTGAAATAGCTACAATCGGTCATGTTGATCGGAGGTAGCTATCAGTGACTATGAGTAACAGCAAGCGGAGGCAGCCGAGCCTCGCGCAGCTGCGTGCCTTCGCCGCCGTCGCCGAGCATCTGCACTTCCGGGACGCGGCGGCCGCCATCGGGATGAGCCAGCCCGCCCTGTCCGGCGCGGTATCGGCGCTGGAGGAGACCCTCGGGGTGACCCTCCTCGAGCGTACGACGCGCAAGGTGCTGCTCTCGCCCGCCGGTGAGCGGCTCGCCGTACGGGCGAAGGCGGTGCTGGACGCCGTCGGGACGCTGCTGGAGGAGGCCGAGGCGGTTCGGGCGCCGTTCACGGGTGTCCTGCGCCTCGGGGTGATCCCCACGGTCGCGCCGTACCTCCTGCCGACCGTGCTGCGGCTGGTCCACGAGCGCTATCCGCACCTCGACCTCCAGGTGCACGAGGAGCAGACCGCCAGCCTGATCGAGGGCCTGGGCTCCGGCCGCCTCGACCTGCTGTTGCTGGCGGTCCCGCTCGGCGTGCCCGGAGTCGTTGAACTCCCCCTCTTCGACGAGGATTTCGTACTGGTCACCCCGCTCGACCACTGGCTCGGCGGCCGTGAGGGCATCCCGCGCGAGGCGCTGAAGGAACTGAACCTCCTCCTCCTGGACGAGGGCCACTGCCTGCGCGACCAGGCCCTGGACATCTGCCGTGAGGCCGGCCGCGAGGACGCCCCGGTCTCGACCACCGCCGCGGGGCTGTCCACGCTGGTCCAGTTGGTCGCGGGCGGCCTCGGGTGCACGCTGCTGCCACGTACGGCCCTCAAGGTGGAGACGACCCGCAGCAGCCAGCTCCTCACCGGCTACTTCGCCGAGCCGGCCCCCAGCCGCCGGGTCGCCTTCGCGATGCGGGCGGGAGCGGCACGCTCCGCGGAGTACGAGGAGCTGGCGGAGGCGCTGCGGGGGGCGCTGGGCGCGTTGCCCGTGCGGGTACCGGACTAGGGCCTGCCTGCCGATGCGCGTCGTTGCCCGAGGGCGGCCGCCCGACGCCCGGCACGCACTCGCGCCGACCGGAAGCCCACGTACGTCCAGTACGATGGCTTCCGGTCGGCACGCCGACAGCACGCACCGGGCGCCGCTCCTTGACGGGCGAACGGTGCCTGCCGGGGCACTGGTGCCCCGGAGGGGGCGTGTCCGGCATGCGGTTCCGCCGCGCGGGCGCGATCAGGCCCCACCGAACGGCCGCCGCGTGCACTCCGGTTCCCCTCCCGGAGCGGCCACGCTGAACCAGAGCCGCGCCGCCGTCACCGTCTTCGTCGCCAAGAACGCCTCCGTCGCCCTCATGGACGCCCACGTCGGCCCCGAGCACCGCCCGGCTACTCGGTCCGCAGCCCCTCCGGCCGCATCATCCGCACCAACGGCGGCAGGCTGAGCAGCGTCACCGCGAGGACCACCGCCGCCCCCGCCCCCGTCATCGACAGCAGGCCCGGCCAGTCCACGCCCACCGTCGCGCCCACCATCTTCAGCAGCACCGTGCCCAGCGCCAGCCCGACGGCCGCGGCGAGCAGCAGGCCCAGGGCGATCGGGATCGACGTCTGCCAGAGCACCGACAGGCTCAGGGTGCGCCGCCGGGTGCCGAAGGCGACCAGCGAGGACAGCAGCTTGCGCCGCTCGCGCAGCTGCTCCAGCTGGGAGACGAGCAGGCTCAGTCCGATCAGCGTCAGCACGCAGATGGCGCCGACGAACGTGCCGGTGCGGATGGAGGTGAACTTGTGCGACTGCTCGGTGGACGACCACACCATCGCGTCCGCCAACGGGTCGACGCGGGCCGCGGTGTTGCGGACGTACTCGTGCACGTCCGGCACCGTCTCGTCGAGCCTCAGGTACACGGATCCGGTCAGTGCGCCGCTCATGCGACCGGTCAGCGCTGCCGGGGTCATCAGCACCTCGCTGTCCATGATGCCGGTCGGGCCCTTGATCGCGTGGGCCTGCTTCGGCGAGTGCGGCACGGTCCACACGACGTCCGGTCCGCTGCCCAGGCCGCTGCTCGTGTCGAGGTGGAGCGTGCGGCCCGGCCGGACGAGCCGGTCCAGGTCGGCGTCCCGTTCCCCGCCCCGCGCCGTGAAGACGTCCCCGTCGCGGCAGGACGGCAGGTCGGCCACCGTACGCAGCGCGGCGCAGGTGCCGACGGTGAGGCCGACCGAGGTCGCCGGGCCCTTGTCGGGCCTCCAGCGCCCGTCGCCCAGTTCGGTGCTGCCGAGTGCGACGGCCCGGCGGACGCCCTTGGTCGAGGCGAACGTCTTCGCGGCAGGGGCGAAGGGCATGCCCCGTGAGAGGTTGACCTGCATCTGCCACTGGTCGGTGTCCTTGGCGGTCTGCTTGGTGTAGTCGCCCTGGATGCCCGCGAACAGCATCTGCAGCGCGATCGCCCCGGCCACCGCGACCGCGATGCCGTTGACCATGCGGGCCGCCGAGCCACTGCTCAACTGCAGCCGCCGCACAGCCAGTTGCCAGGCGACGCCGCCGTGCCCGAGCCGGGCCACGACGGCCTCGACCACCCACGGCAGCAGCGCGGTCACGCCGACGAGCAGCAGCAGGACACCGCCGATCACCAGGTACTCGTTGAAGGCGCCGTTGTAGCGGCCCTGTCCGACCATCGGCGCGAGGCAGGCGAGGCCGCCCAGCGGCAGCAGCAGCCGCCACCACAGCCGGCGGCGGGCGGGCCTGGCCGTACGGACCACGCCCAGCGGCTCGATGACCACCCCGCGCAGCGCGAACAGCGTCACCAGCACCGCCGCCGCGGGAACGGCGAGGGCGACCAGCGCGGCCAGCGTGGGCGAGGGGTCGAGGTAACTGGGGAACACGCTGATGTCCATGACCTCGACCGAGCCCGCGAGCTGCCGGCCGAGCAGGAAGAAGACGGTGCCGAAGACCAGTCCGACCAGCGATCCGGCGAGCGCCTCGCCGGCCGCGATCCGCCGGGTCATCCGGCTGTCGGAGCCCACCAGCCGCAGCGCGGCCAGCCTGCGGTCGCGCCGCTCGCCGCCGAAGCGCACGGCCGCGGCGATGAACACCGCGACCGGCGTCAGCAGCACCACGAAGACGACCAGCACCAGCAGGATCAGCACCGGGTCGAGCCCGTCGCGCTGGGATGCCTGCTGCGGCCCGAAGTGGGTGATGCGGGCCGTCCGCCAGCCGTCGATGCGCGGGGCGAGGTTCTTCGCGCCCGCGTAGTAGGCGAGTTCGTGCGAGCCGACGAGTCCGCGCTCGGCGATGGTCCCGACGATCCGGTACGGCAGCCGCTCGCGCAGCAGCTTGCCGTCCGCCGAGTCCAGGAGGTGTTTCAGCGCGGGGGAGACGACCATCTCGCCCGGCGCCGGGTACTTCGTGAGGCCCGGCGCGAGCGGGGCGCGGGGCCCCTCGGGCTCCACCAGCCGGCCGCGCACGTCGCTGCCGCGGAAGGCGCTGTCGACGTCGGAGATCACGAGGGTGTTCGCGGCCCTGGGCCGGGGCGCTCCGTAGGTGTAGTCGAGGCGGTCCTGGTTGCGCTGGTCGCGGACCGCGAGCGCGTTCGGGATCGCGGTCGTCAGCAGCAGCAGTGCCACGCCGAGGCCGACGCCGACCGCCGTCAGCAGCACCCGGATCCAGCCCTCGCGTCCTCCGGTGAAGGCGAACCGGACCCCCATGCCCAGATCGCGGGTCCACTGGGATCCAGGGGCGGCGCGAAGCGCCTCGGAGCTGGTGGCGGGTGACGAGCGGGCGTTCATATGGCGCGCTCCATGTCCCGGGACCGGCCGTCGCGTACGACGATCTCGCGGTCGGAGTAGGCGGCCACCCGGGCCTCGTGCGTGACCAGCACGACGGCCGCGTTGGTGGAGCGGGCCGCGTCGGTCAGCAGTTCCATCACGCGCTCGCCGTTCAGGGAGTCGAGTGCGCCGGTCGGCTCGTCGGCGAAGATCACGCGTGGCGCGGTGACCAGCGCCCGCGCCACCGCGACACGCTGTCCCTGGCCGCCGGAGACCTCGCCGGGCCGCTTGTCCTTCAGGTCGTCGACCTCCAGGCGCTCCATCCAGCCCAGCGCCGCCTTCTCGGCCGCCCTGCGGGACGTCCCGTTCAGCCGCAGCGGCAGGGCCACGTTCTCGACGCAGGTCAACTCCGGCACCAGTTGGCCGAACTGGAAGACGAACCCGAACTCGGACCGCCTGAGCGCACTGCGCTCGGCGTCGCTCATCCCGGCCAGTTCCCGGCCGTCGTAGGTGATGGACCCGGAGTCGGGCGGCACGATCCCGGCGAGGCAGTGCAGCAGCGTCGACTTGCCGGAGCCGGAGGGTCCCATCACGGCGACGACCTCACCGGGGTGGATGGAGAACTCGGCGCCGTCGAGGGCGACGGTGGGGCCGTAGGCCTTGTGCAGGTCCTCGGCGGCGAGCAGGGAGCCGGGGGGAGCGGTCACCGGGTCACCTCCGCGCGGAGCTTGTCCAGGCGCGCCGCCGTCAGCTCCAGCCAGCGCAGGTCGGCCTCCAGGTGGAACAGGGCGTGGTCGCAGATCAGCTGGTCGGCGAGGTCGCCCCTGCGCTTGCGGTCGGTCAGGATCCGCATGCTGCGCAGGTGCTCGGCCCGCTGGCTGTCGAGGACGACGGCGGCGTCGCGGTGGGTGAGGAGGGCGAGGACGACCTTGGTGTACAGGGTCGACTGCAGGTACTCCTCCGGCTTCTCCGGAGTGAAGAGCCAGGTGTCGACGTCGGTGATGCCGGCGTCGGTGATGGCGTACCGCTTGCGCTCGGGGCCGCCGCCGGCCTCGATGCCGTCGACTTCGACGAGGCCGTGCTTCAGCAGCCGGGACATCGTCGAGTAGACCTGGCCGTAGTGCAGTGGCCGGTCGTGACCGAACTTCTCGTCGAAGGCCCGCTTCAGGTCGTAGCCGTGGCGGGGGCCGGACTCCAGGAGTCCCAGAAGGGTGTGACCGATGGACATGCTCCGCACACTACACACGGTGTATACGCGGCATGTATACGCGGAGTGTGGAGATCATGGCCCGCTGTGCGGTCGCGCAGGTGGCGACCGATTGTCACGGTTTTGGAACAGGCGGGGGGAGCGGGCTTTTCCGGGTTGTTGCCGTGGTCGAGGCAACCTCCTGATCCCCGGATCCGTCGGTTCCCTTGGGGCAGGTGCTGATTCTCACGTCCGTAAAAGAACGGATCGGACGTCCTTTGTCATAAAGCCGGGTGTTAGCTTTCGGAGCTGACCCCGAGACGGAAGCGGAGCGAAGGGACTCATGGGACGAGCGGAAGAGAGACGAGCGCGACAGCGCGGTGGACGCCGCGCGGCGCCCAGGCGCCGCCGTTCCACGCCCAGCGCGGACGCCAGGCGGCCCCTCATACGCCGGATCTTCACCTGGAAGAAGATCCTCGGCACGTTCCTCGGCCTGTGCCTGCTCGGCATCGGCGGCTTCATCGTCCTGTACATGATGGTGGACATCCCCGCGGGCAACGCCCTCGCCAAGCAGGAGAGCAACGTCTACAAGTACAGCGACGGCTCGATCATGGCCCGGGTCGGCAAGACCAACCGGGAGAGCGTGGACCTGGCCAAGGTCCCCAAGGACGTCCAGCACACCTTCGTCGCCGCCGAGAACAAGACCTTCTACACCGACTCCGGCATCGACTTCCGGGGCCTGGCCCGCGGTCTCTACAACACCGCGATGGGCCGTGGCACCCAGGGCGGCTCCACCATCACCCAGCAGTACGTCAAGAACTACTACCTGACGCAGAACCAGACGGTCACCCGCAAGCTCAAGGAGATGGTCATCTCCTTGAAGGTCGACCAGAAGCTGTCCAAGGACCAGATCCTCGCCGGCTACATCAACACCAGCTACTACGGCCGCGGCGCCTACGGCATCCAGGCCGCCGCCCAGGCCTACTACCGCACCGACGCCCAGAAACTGACGGTCCAGCAGGGCGCCTACCTCGCCGCACTGCTCCAGGCGCCGAGCCAGTACGACTGGGCCGTCGCCACCGACACCGGCAAGCGGCTGGTGCAGGCCCGGTGGAACTACGTCCTGGACAACATGGTCAAGCAGCACTGGCTGGACCCGGCCAAGCGGCAGGCCATGACGTTCCCCAAGCCCAAGGAGCCCAAGGGAGCACCCGGCCTCGAGGGCCAGAAGGGCTACCTGGTCGACCTCGCCAACCAGCAGCTCGAACAGCAGCTGATGCAGCAGGAGAACATCAGCCGCTCCCAGGCGGAGGCCGAGGTGGTCGACCGCGGCTGGACCATCACGCTGAACATCGACAAGAAGAAGCAGGCCGGCCTGGAACGGGCGGTCAAGTCCGAGCTGACCGGCAAGCTCGACGCGAAGAAGCGCAAGGTCGACAGCGCGGTCCAGGCCGGCGCGGTCTCGGTGGACCCGAAGACCGGCAGGATCCTCGCGATGTACGGCGGCAAGGACTACTTCCAGCACTACGTCAACAACGCCACCCGCCGCGACTACCAGCCCGCCTCGACGTTCAAGCCCGTCATCCTCGCCACCGCGCTCGAGAACAGTGCGACCACGCAGGACGGCAACCCCATCACCGCCAACACGATCTACGACGGCACCAGCGGCCGCCAGGTCGTGGACCACGGCAGAAAGGTCGGCTTCGGCCCGCCGAACGAGGACGACCACAGTTACGGCCCCATCACCGTCCAGCAGGCCATGAACAACTCCGTGAACTCGGTCTTCGCCCAGATGGGCGTGGACGTGGGCATGGAGAAGGTCATGAGCACGGCCAAGCAGCTCGGCATGGACACCACGGGCATGGAGGCGGTGCCCGCGCAGACCCTCGGCTCCATGGGCGCGAGCCCCCTGGAGATGGCCGGCATCTACGCCACGCTCGACAACCACGGCAACAAGGTCACGCCGAGCATCCTGAAGTCGGCCGAGAACAGCGGCCGTACGGCCCAGCTCGCCGCCCCGGTCGGCGGCCAGGTGATCAGCCGGACCGCCGCCGACACCGTGACCTCCGTGCTGACCGGCGTGGTCGACGACGGTACGGCCAAGGAGCACGTGGCCGACAACCCGCTGCGCGACGGCCAGCAGGTGGCCGGCAAGACCGGTACCTCGGACGAGGACAAGTCGGCCTGGTTCACCGGCTACACGCCCGACCTGGTCACCTCCGTCGGCCTGTTCGGCGAGGAGAAGGGGACCGGCCGCCATGTGTCCCTGACGGGCGCGACCGGCCAGATCCCCCCGCCCGGCCGCGTGAACGGCGGTGGCTACCCGGCGCAGGTCTGGGCCGCGTACACCTTCGGCGTGACGGACAAGTCCTCGTTCGACCTGGACACCACCCAGGGCGCCGCCGTCCAGCCGACGGACAGCCCGACCGTCAGCCAGAGCCCGACGCAGACGCCCTCGCACACGCCGACCAGCAAGCCGCCGACGTCGTCCGCGCCGCCCTCCACCACACCGCCGACGCAGACGCCGACGCAGACGCCGACGCAGACTCCCACGCAGAGCCCGACGCAGAGCCCGACGCAGAGCCCGACGGGCGGCATCACCGGCAATCCGCTCGATCCGGGCGGCGGCCAGAACTTCGGCCAGTAGAGACCGGCAGGCCATGGGCCAGGAGACCGGCGCACACCGGTCCTTGCGCGTGAAGGGCGCCCGGGAACTCCCCGGGCGCCCTTCACGCAGCTACGGCTGACTCAGCCCCGGTTCAGCTCGAACCAGACCACCTTGCCGGTGCTCAGCCGGGTCGCGCCCCAGCGCCGGGCCAGCCTGTTCACCAGGTAAAGGCCGCGCCCGCCCTCGTCCGTCGCCCGCGCCTGGCGCAGCCGCGGCAGCTGCGGCACGTCGTCTCCGACCTCGCAGCGCAGCACATCGGTGCGCAGCAGCCGCAGCGTCACCGGCCGCGACGCGTACCGCACGGCGTTGGTCACGACCTCGCTGACCAGCAGCTCCACCGACTCCGTCAGGTCCTCCAGGTCCCAGCGGGCCAGCGCGCGCCGGGCCAGCCGCCGGGCCTGGCCGGGGGCCGTCTCCTCCGGGTCCAGCTTCCAGTACGCGACATCGCTCGGCGCGATCCCGTCGAAGCGGGCCGCAAGCAGCGCGATGTCGTCGTCCCGGTCGCCCGGACCGAGCATGTCCAGCACCTCGTCGCACAGGGCTTCCAGCGGCGGCGGATGGTCCGGCCCCGTCAACTGTGCGGTCGCGGCGAGCTTCTCACGCAGCTGCTCTATCCCGGTCCACACGTCCCGCAACCGGGACTCCACCAGCCCGTCGGTGTAGAGGAGCAGGGTCGCCCCGGCGGGCGCGTCCAGCTCGACCGCCTCGAAGTCCACCCCGCCGACCCCGATCGGCGCGCCCGACGGCACCCGCAGCACTTCGGCCCGTCCGCCCAGGTGCAGCAGCACGGGCGGCGGATGACCGGCGTTGGCGATGGTGATGCGGTGCGTCACCGGGTCGTACACGGCGTACAGGCAGGTCGCCATGCGGTCGGTGCCGAGCCGCTGCGCCTGCTCGTCCAGGTGGTGCAGCACCTCCTGCGGCGGCAGATCCAGCCCGGCCAGCGTCTGCGCGGTCGTCCGCAGCTGGCCCATGATCGCCGCCGAGGTCATGGAATGGCCCATGACGTCACCGACGACCAGCGCCACCCGGCTGCCGGGCAGCGGGATCGCGTCGTACCAGTCGCCGCCCACCCGTGCCGTCTCGGCGGCCGGCAGGTACCGGGACGCCAGCCGCACACCGGTCGGCCGGGGCAGCGTCTCCGGCAACATCGTGCGCTGCAGCTCGTCGGCGATGTACGCCTCCCGGCCGTACAGCACCGCCTTGTCGATGCCGAGCGCGCTGTGCGTGGCCAGTTGCGCAGCCACCAGCAGATCGTCGGTCTCGAAGGCCGGCCGCTCCGGGCGGCGCAGGAACAGGGCCGCGCCGATCACCCGGCGCCGGCCGCGCAGCGGCGCGAGGATCGCGTGCTGCCCGGACGGCACGACCACCTCGCCGCCGTCACCGAGCAGCTCGGGCAGCGCGGCACGGGCCGCGGGCGCGTCGGCGAACACCGGCCGGACCCCACGCAGCACCTCGTTCAGCGCGCCGCCGGGGCGCACCTCGCACAGCTCGGTGGTCAGCGCGGACAGCTCGCTCAGCGGGCTCGGCTCCGGCTCCGGGTCGAAGGCGGGCGGCAGCAGCACACCGTCGGTGTCCCGTTCCTCCGGGATCCGGTCGGTACGGCGCAGCCGCAGCACCACCGGACCGGTGGGCCGCTCGTCGCCGACCGGCAGCGGGTCGCGCAGATACACCAGGATCGCGTCCGAGAACGTCGGCACGGTCGCCCGGCACAGGCCCATCACGATCTCGTCCAGATCGAGGCCGCGCGCGATCCGCCGGGTGGCCGCGCCCACGAATCTCAGCCGGTCCCCGTCACGCCGCATCGGCATCGGCCGGCCCGGCGGCAGACCGCGCCCGGTCCGGCGCTCCGGACCGCCCGGCTCCCGCTCCTGCTCGGCGCCGGGCTGCGGCGGGATGACCTCCGGTGCGGGGCGCGGCCGGTGCGCGTCGGGCTCCGTGGTGGCGGGCTGGGAGTGCTCGGGGCCGTTGACTGGGGGCTCCTTCCCCTTGCCGTCCTTTCCCTGGCCACAAGAAGTGGCCGTACCCGGTGCGGAGGGCATTCCCTCCGGCCGGGCCTGTACCGGTAAGGCGGGGGCGGTCGCCGGCTTCGGGGTGCGCAGCAGCGCCCCGCGGCCCTCCGCGGGGTCGGCGCCCCGAGCGCGGTCGAAGGAGGTGGGCTGCTCCGTCACGCGTGTCGCATCCATCCGTACGGCACTGCGCGTCGGGCGCGCAGTTGCTCCCGCAGAAGTCCCGATACCCGCAATACGTGCCCCAGGAACGGATTTCCCGCGTGCTCGGAGGTGGTTCCTGTGCCGCCACCGATCGCGGTGGTCACGCCGTCGTACCCCTCGCTCACGTCCTGCCGCCCCTCGGTGACGATCGGTCAAGCCCGGCCCATGCCCCGGGAGTTGCTTGCGCCCTTGCGGAGGACGATCCTACGTTTCTTGCCCGGGGGCGCATCAAGGGTCTCATGAGGACACGTGCGCGGGCGTACGGTCCCAGTCCTCGGGGAGAGAAGGTACCGCCCAGGACGGATCCGGGCGCCAGTGCTGCCAGCCGTCCGAGAACGGCACCCCCCAGGACTCGATCACCTCGACCGCGTCGCGCCCGGCCGCCCGGACCCGCTCGGCGGTGGCCGCGTCCATCAGCCCGTCCTGTTGGGCCTGCGCGAACTCGTCCTCGTCGCGCCAGTGCCAGCTGCGGTCCGGGTGGACCGAGATGTCCAGGAAATAGTCCTCGGAGTCCACTCCGCCCGCCCAACGGGCCAGCGGTCGCTCCAGGTTGACGTACCAGTTCTTGAACCGCCAGCCCGGCTCCCAGAACAGCCACACCGACCAGGGCCGGCCGGGCTGTGCCAGCTTCAGCACGCCCGTGCCGAACCAGCGGTCCCGCTGCACCGAGCGCGGCTTGGTGTAACGGGACCGCAGCGGCTCCAGATGCACCGGCGTGCCGTCGGCGAGGACCGGCTTCACGCACTCGGTGCCGGGGGCCATCCACACGGCGAGCAGGTCGGCGTCGTCGCGCACGACGGTCACGGGCCGGGCGATGTGGATGTGCTCGCCCGCGTTCTCCCGGTACCGCCACAGGATCTGGGTCCCCGGAGCCCAGGCAGTCGCAGGTCCCCGGTCAGTCGTACCCGCCCCGTCCTTGTGCGTCATCGCTCCGTCGTCCGCCATGGACAGATATTAGGTGCCCCAGGCATACGACGCTGCGGTACGCGTCACCCTCGCGTGCCGGTGGCCGGAAAGGTTCGCTCGTGGTCACGGGCGCGTCATCCGCAGGACATCCAGCGCCTCGTCCAGCTGCTCCACCGTCAGGTCGCCCCGTTCGACGTACCCGCTCTCCAGCACGACCTGCCGGATCGTCTTCCGCTCCGCGAGGGACTTCTTGGCGACCTTCGCGGCCTCCTCGTAGCCGATGTACTTGTTCAGCGGGGTGACCACGGACGGGGACGACTCCGCGTACTCCCGGGCGCGCTCCCGGTCGGCGGTGATGCCGTCCACCGTCCGATCGGCCAGCAGCCGTGAGACGTTGGCCAGCAGCCGGATCGACTCCAGCACGTTCTTGGCGATGACCGGGAGCATCACGTTCAGCTCGAAGTTCCCGGACGCGCCGGCGGTGGCGATGGTGGCGTCGTTGCCGATGACCTGTGCGGCCACCATCAGGACGGCTTCGGGAATCACCGGGTTGACCTTGCCCGGCATGATGGACGACCCCGGCTGCAGGTCCGGGAGCCGGATCTCGGCGAGACCGGTCCTCGGCCCCGACGCCATCCACCGCAGATCGTTGGCGATCTTCGTCAGCCCGACCGCGATGGTCCTGAGCTGCCCGCTGGTCTCCACGATCCCGTCCCGGGCGCCCTGCGCCTCGAAATGGTCCCGGGCCTCGGTGAGCGGCAGCCCGGTGACACGGGCGACCTCCTCGATGACGGCGGCGGAGAAACCCGGCGGGGTGTTGATGCCGGTGCCCACGGCGGTACCGCCCAGCGGCAGCTCGGCCAGCCGGGGCAGGGACGCCTTCAGCCGCTCGACGCCGTAGCGGATCTGGGCGGCGTACCCGCCGAACTCCTGGCCCAGCGTCACGGGGGTCGCGTCCATGAGGTGGGTCCGCCCGGACTTCACGACGTCGGCGAACTCATCGGACTTGCGGGCCAGGGCGGCGGCGAGGTGTTCCAGAGCGGGGATCAGGTCGCGGGTGACGGCGGCGGTGGCGGCGATGTGGAGGGAGGAGGGGAAGACGTCGTTGGACGACTGGGAGGCGTTGACGTGGTCGTTCGCATGCACGTCACGGCCGAGCCGCTCGCTCGCCAGGGTCGCGACGACCTCGTTGGTGTTCATGTTGGACGACGTTCCGGACCCGGTCTGGAACACGTCGACGGGGAACTGTTCGTCCCATCGCCCCTCGGCGACCTCCTCCGCCGCGTCCTGGATCGCCTCGGCGATGCCCTTGTCGAGCACACCGAGCTGCGCGTTCACCTTGGCGGCGGCACCCTTGATCCGCGCGAGCGCTTCGATGTGGGCCCGTTCGAGGCGCCGGCCGGAGATGGGGAAGTTCTCGACGGCACGCTGCGTCTGGGCGCGCCACTTCGCCGTCGCCGGGACGCGGACCTCGCCCATGGAGTCGTGCTCGATGCGGTAGTCGCTCATGGCAGTCACAGCGATCGGGCACGCCGCATTGTTCCCGCTCGTTGCGCTCGGTGAGTGGCCGATTGCAAGGGGTGCCTGTGGGGACGGCGTACGGCGACTGGCTCCGGCAGCAGCGGGAGGCGTCGGGACTGACGCAACAGCAGCCGGCCGATGCGGCGATCATGTCGCGGACGCACATCGCGCACATCGAGGCGGGGAGGAGAGTGCCTTCCAGGGAGGAGGCACGGAGGTTGGACAGCGTCCCCGACACGAAAGGGAAGAGCGGTGCCATGACCCTGGCCTCGTTCCCCGGCCGGAAGCTGGTCGACGCTGAGTTCGCGCCGTCGTTCGTGCCCGGTTTTCTGCAGACCGAGGCGTACGCGGACGCCGTGCTGCGGGACGCTTCCTATCCGCCCATGGGCAAGAAGGTGCGTGCCGGGGCTGTTGCCACTCGGCTCGAGCGGGCTCGGATCCTGGACGACCCGCGCACACCGGTGGTCCGGGCATTGCGCGACGAGGTGGTCCTGCGGCGGCCGATCGGCGGTCCCGAGGTGATGGCAGAGCAGGTCGCCCACTTGGTACGGCTGGTGGAGGACGAGCGGATTCGGGTGCATGTGGTGCCGCTCGGTACGGGCTGTTATCCGCTGCTCGTCGGCCGGGCCAAGCTGATGTGGTTCGAGGACCAGCCGCCGGCCGTCTACGGCGAGGCGTTCCTCACCGGCACGGTGCACGACGAACCGGCGCTGGTCCGGCGCATTCAGGCGACCTGCGATCTCGTACTGGGAGAAGCACTGCCACAGAAGGAGTCTGTGGCGGTGATGCGGTCGATCGCGAAGGAACACGGCCACGATGACTGAGCGGCACATGATTCCCGACGCTTCCGCAGTGAAGGGCTGGCGCAAGTCCTCCTGCAGCGGCGGCAACGCGACCGACTGCCTCGAAATGGTGGACCACCACCCCCACGGCCTCCCCGTGCGGGACTCCAAGGCCCCGCACGGTCCGGCCGTCGTCTTCGGTCGGTCGGCCTGGTCGTGGTTCGTGACCTGGGTCGTTACGCCAGCCCCGGCCCCCGCACCGGAATCGTGGTGAACGTCGGCTGCGGGGCGGGATCCTGGAAGAAGTCGTTGCCCTTGTCGTCCACGACGACGAACGCCGGGAAGTCCTCGACCTCGATCTTCCAGACCGCCTCCATGCCCAGCTCCTCGTACTCCAGGACCTCGACCTTCTTGATGCAGTCCTGGGCGAGGCGCGCGGCGGGGCCGCCGATGGAGCCGAGGTAGAAACCGCCGTGCGCGGCGCACGCGTCGGTGACCTGCTTCGAGCGGTTGCCCTTCGCCAGCATCACCTTGGAGCCGCCCGCCGCCTGGAACTGTTCGACGTAGGAGTCCATGCGGCCCGCCGTCGTGGGACCGAAGGAGCCGGAGGCGTAGCCCTCCGGGGTCTTGGCCGGGCCGGCGTAGTACACCGGGTGGTCCTTGAGGTACTGCGGCATCTCCTCGCCCGCGTCCAGCCGTTCCTTGATCTTCGCGTGCGCGATGTCGCGGGCCACGACCAGCGGCCCGGTGAGGGACAGGCGGGTCTTCACCGGGTACTTGGTCAGCTCCGCGAGGATCGTGTCCATCGGCTGGTTGAGGTCGATCTTCACGACGTCGCCGGACTCGTCCAGGTGCTCGTCCGTCGTCTCCGGCAGGAACCGCGCCGGGTCCGTCTCCAGCTGCTCCAGGAAGACGCCTTCGGGGGTGATCTTCGCCAGCGCCTGGCGGTCGGCCGAGCAGGACACCGCGATGGCGACCGGGCAGGACGCGCCGTGCCGGGGAAGGCGGACCACGCGGACGTCGTGGCAGAAGTACTTGCCGCCGAACTGCGCGCCGATGCCGATCTTCTGGGTCAGCTCGAAGACCTTCTCCTCCAGCTCCTCGTCCCGGAAGCCGTGGCCGAGCGGCGAGCCCTCGGTCGGCATGTTGTCCAGGTAGTGCGCGGAGGCGTACTTCGCGGTCTTCAGCGCGTACTCGGCGCTGGTGCCGCCGACGACGATCGCCAGGTGGTACGGCGGGCAGGCGGCCGTACCGAGCGAGCGGATCTTCTCCTCCAGGAACTTCATCATGGAGGCCTCGTTCAGGACGGCCTTCGTCTCCTGGTAGAGGAAGCTCTTGTTGGCGCTGCCGCCGCCCTTGGCCATGAACAGGAACTTGTAGGCGCCGCCGTCCGTGGCGTACAGCTCGACCTGGGCCGGAAGGTTGGAGCCGGTGTTCTTCTCCTCCCACATGGTGAGCGGAGCCATCTGCGAGTAGCGCAGGTTCAGCTTGGTGTAGGCGTCGTAGATGCCGTGGGAGAGGTGCTTCTCGTCCTCGCCCTCGGTGAGGACGTTCTGGCCGCGCTTGCCCATCACGATCGCCGTGCCGGTGTCCTGGCACATGGGCAGCACGCCGGCCGCGGCGATGTTCGCGTTCTTCAGCAGGTCCAGGGCGACGAACTTGTCGTTGCCGGACGCCTCGGGGTCGTCGATGATCCGGCGCAGCTGGGCGAGGTGGGCGGGGCGCAGGTAGTGCTGGATGTCGTGGACGGCCTCCTCGGCCAGCTTGCGCAGCGCCTCCGGCTCCACCTTGAGGAACGTCCGCCCGTCCGGGCCCTCCACGGTGGAGACGCCCTCGGACGTCACCAGCCGGTACGGAGTGGTGTCCTCTCCCTGGGGGAGCAGATCGGTGTACGCGAACTCAGGCATCTCAGCCCATTCCTCACTCTGACGGACGGCCGCCCGCCGACGCTGGCGGGCCTCACCAGCCTAGAACCTGCCACCGGCGCGGAACCTGTGAGGTAAGGCTCAGTCCGTCGTCCACACCCCTAGTCGCGATCTATCGCGTTTCGGTACGCTGTCGGCGTGGACCTTCAGAAGCACACCGAAGCACCTGTCTCCGAGCTGCGTGCCTCGGACGCCGACCGTGACCGCATCGCCGAGATCCTCCGCGATGCCCTGGCCGAGGGGCGGCTGACGGCCGACGAGCATGCCGAGCGCGTCGAGGGCGTCCTCGCCGCCAAGACGGTGGGCGAGCTGGACGTCTTCATCCGGGACCTGCCCGCCGCCCATCGGCGCCCCGCGCCCGCCTACACGCCCGTGCCACCCCGCCCCACCCCGGGTGCGATACCGCACGAGGCGGACGCCAATGTCGTCGCCGTCTTCAGCAGCGCCGTGCGTCGGGGCCGCTGGCGCGCCGGCCGCCGCATCCACGCGTACTCGGTCTTCGGCAGTGTCGAGATCGACCTCAGCGAGGCGATCTTCGAGTACCAGCAGGTCGTGATCAAGGCCGTCTCGGTCTTCGGTGACGTCCAGATCCGTGTCCCGGAGAACGTGTCGCTGCGCGGCACCGGAGGCGGCGTCCTCGGCAACTTCGAGGTGGACACCCTGGACTCGGTCGACTCCGAGGCGCCGGTCGTCTACGTCGACGGCTGGGCCGTCCTCGGCAACGTGGAGGCGCGCCCCAGGCGTGGCAGGCGCGTGGCGGACATCCTGGACCGGGTGCAGAGCAAGGTCGACCGGAAGCTGGAGCGGGTCCAGGACAAGGTCGACAGGAAGCTGCGCAAACACCTGGGGCATTGACGGCCGCGAATCCACAGGTGAACGGAGGGCTCCGTTCCTGCTGTGCCGGTCCGGTGGGGCGTGAACGAGCCGCCGTGCGCTCCCAACTGCGAACGCTGTGCATAGGCGTGCGCACAGCGGGTAGGGCTTGCTGCATCGTCTCTCGCTCGCGAAGCCGTCGTCAGGAGTAGACCGTGCTGCAACCGCCGCATTCGTCCCTGCAGGTAGCCGCCGTTCCGGCCCAGCGGCTGCCAGCGCGAGACCGGGACCAGGACGCTCCCTGGCACACCGAGGCCGTGTGCCGACGCGACGAGGCGGGCCTGTTCTTCGCCCCCTCGAAGGAGCCGACCGCGGCCCGGCTCTCCCGCGAGGAGGCGGCCAAGCGCGTCTGCGCCCGCTGCCCGGTGATGGTCGAGTGCCGTGAACACGCCCTCCTCCAGCCCGAGCCGTACGGCGTCTGGGGCGGCCTCACGGCAGCGGAGCGCCGAGTGGTCCTGGCCCGGCGCCGCCGCCGGGAGATGGAGCTGAAGAAGGCGGCGCGGGCGACGGCGGCGAACCGCATAGCCGGCTAGGGCGTGTTTCGAAAGTAGCGTCGTCCGCCCGGAGGGCGGGGTCCGCGGCGTCTTGCATCGCAAGGCGGAGGGTCGTCCTCGTACCGGGCCGTACGTGGACGATCCCGGCAACGCGGCGAGGTGCCGTGCCAGGCGTCGCGGACCAGGCGGGACTTTCGAAACACGCCCTAGTGCCCCAACAGGCGAGGTTCGCCCCCTCGCGACGCCCGGCACGCTCCACCACTGCCTCAAGGGCGTGGGAGGTGTTCCGCTCGCCGCACCGACCGGAAGTCCGCGTACGTCCAGTACGAGGGCCTCGGGCCGGCACGCCGGCAGCACGCACCGGACGCCACTGGCCTGTCTGGCAATTCCCGTGTGCGGCGCGACGCCCGGCACGCTCCCCCACTGCCTCAAGGGCGTGGGAGGTGTTCCCGCTCGCCGCATCGGCCCCAGACCCGACTACGCCCAGTGCGAGAGCCTGGGGCCGGCACGCCGAGAGCACGCACCTGACGCCGCGCGGTCGCGCTTCGGGCAACGTGCGGGGGGCGGTGGAGGCGGGCCGCCCTCTCCGCACAGAGGACGTGCCCGTGCCTCAGGGGCGCGGGGCTGCGTTCGACATCCGGCTCCGCCGCGCGGGCGCGGCCCGCCGGGCGGCGGACCGCACTCGCGGCAGGCGCTACTTGGCCCGGTCGAAGTCGATCGCGCTGTATGCCCGCAGTTTGCTCAACCGGTGCTCGGAGTCGATCCTGCGCACCGTCCCCGACTTCGACCGCATCACGATCGACTCGGTGAGCGCGGTCTCCGACCGGTAGCGCACACCCCGCAGCAGCTCGCCGTCGGTGATCCCGGTGGCGACGAAGAACACGTTCTCGCCCGAGACCAGGTCGTCCGTGGTGAGCACCCGGTCCAGATCGTGCCCGGCGTCGATCGCCCGCTGCCGTTCCTCGTCGTCCTTGGGCCAGAGCTTGCCCTGGATCGTCCCGCCCAGGCACTTCACGGCACAGGCCGAGATGATGCCCTCGGGCGTACCGCCGACACCGAGCAGGAGGTCGACCCCGGTGCCCTCGCGCAGCGCGTAGATCGAGCCCGCCACGTCGCCGTCGGAGATCAGCTTGATGCGCGCGCCGGCCTCCCGGACCTCCCTGATCAGGCTCTCGTGCCGCGGCCGGTCCAGGATGACGACGGTCACGTCCTCGGGTGTGGACTTCTTCGCCTTGGCGATCCGTTTGATGTTGACCGCCACGGGCGCGTCGATGTCGACGAAGTCGGCGGCCTCGGGGCCGGTGACCAGCTTGTCCATGTAGAACACGGCGGACGGGTCGAACATGGCGCCCCGCTCGGCCGCGGCGAGCACGGCGATCGCGTTCGGCATGCCCTTGGCCGTCAGGGTGGTGCCGTCGATCGGGTCGACCGCGATGTCGACCTCGGGACCGGTGCCGTCGCCCACGTGCTCCCCGTTGAAGAGCATCGGGGCCTCGTCCTTCTCACCCTCGCCGATGACGACGACGCCGTTCATCGACACGGTGGAGACGAGGGTTCGCATGGCGCGGACTGCGGCACCGTCGGCGCCGTTCTTGTCGCCGCGCCCCACCCAGCGGCCGGCTGCCATGGCGGCGGCTTCGGTCACCCGGACGAGCTCCAGGGCGAGGTTGCGGTCGGGAGCCTCGGAGGGAACGTCCAGCTCGGACGGCAGGTGATGATTTTCGGTCATCGGAGCGCACCTTTCTGATACGACGACGGCCGGATGAGGGTGTTGGTCCCTGACTCTATCGTTAGGCAGACAAAATGAGCAGGGGACCCCACGGATGAGCGCTTGGGGCACCTGCGACGATAGGGGGCGTGGCAGGTTCGAACGGCAAGCAGAAGACGGCCCGGGACATGATCCTCTCCCTGGCCCTGATCGGCATCGCGGCGGCGGTCGTCTACTTCCTCTCCATCCCGCACGACGATCACGCTCCCGACATCAAGCGGGTCGACTACCGGGTCGAGCTGGCCACGGCCCGCCGTGCGGCGAGCTACCCGGTGGCGGCACCCGAGGGCCTGCCGAGTACCTGGAAAGCGACCTCCGTACGCTTCCAGGGCGAGAACGGCGACCGGTGGCACCTCGGCTTCCAGACCCCGGACAGCCAGTACGTGCAGATCGAGCAGTCCACGCAGAAGCCGGCCGACTTCATCGACGAGGCCAGCCAGGGCGCGTCGGCGACGAAGCAGACCGAGACGATCGACGGCCGTACCTGGACGCGGTACACGGGCGGCCGCTACGACGCCCTGGTCCTGAACGGCACGCCCGGCTCCACCACGGTCGTGGCGGGCACGGCGTCCTTCGCGGAGCTGACGAAGATGGCGGCGGCGCTGAGGACGCGGTGACCGCGCCGCAGACCCTCCCGTACGCGAAGAGACCCCCGGCGGTGCCGGGGGTCTCTCGCTGTGCGGATCCGCTCAGACGGTCGTGACGACGTCCTCGTACGCCAGGCGCGGAGAGCGCGGGAACCAGGCGTCCGGGCCCGGCTTGCCGATGTTGACCACCATCAGCGGGGTGTGGTCGTCGTCCAGGAACTCCTTGCGGACGCCCTCGAAGTCGAGGCCGGTCATCGGGCCGGCGGCGAGGCCGGCGGCACGGACGCCGATGATGAAGTAGGCGGCCTGCAGGGTGGCGTTCAGTGCGGCGTTGCTCTCGCGCACCGAGCGCTCGCCGAAGAAGAGGTCCTTGGCCTGCGGGAAGTGCGGGAAGAGCTCCGGCAGCTCCTCGTGGAACTCGTTGTCCGCGGAGAGGATCGCGACCAGCGGGGCGGCGGCGGTCTTCGGCTGGTTGCCCTCGGCCATGTGCCGTACCAGGCGCTCACGGGCCTCGGGGGAGCGGACCAGGGTGATGCGCAGCGGCGACTGGTTCATGGAGGTCGGACCGAACTTGACCAGGTCGTAGATGGCCTGGACCTGCTCGTCGGTCACCGGCTCGTCGGTGAAGGTGTTGGCGGTGCGGGCCTCGCGGAACAGCAGGTCCTGGGCGGCGGGGTCAAGAACGAGAGACATGCGTGAACTTCCTAGAAGGCGTTCGTGATCCGACGTACCGGACCGCGGTCCGGATCGGCTGACGGGACGACCCTACGCCAGTGAAGTTCAAGCTTCAACAAAGCCCTGCCCGCAGTGGCTCGCTTCACAGCCGAGCGGCCGATGCCTACTCGGCGTCCTCCTCTCCGTCCGCCTCCTCCTCGGCCAGCGCCGCGTCCAGCCGTGCCCGCGCCCCCTCCAGCCAGCGCCGGCACACCTTCGCGAGTTCCTCGCCGCGCTCCCACAGCGCCAGGGACTCCTCCAGCGTCGTACCGCCCGCCTCCAGGCGTCGTACGACCTCGATCAGCTCGTCCCGCGCCTGCTCGTAGGAGAGAGCCTCGTCCACCTTGCTCGTCATTCGCCCACCTTCACCGTGAATTCACCCTCGGCGACCCGCGCCCGCAGCGCCTCGCCGTCCGTCACCTCGTCCGGGCCGCGCACCACGTGCCCGTCGCCCCTCTGGAGCACCGCGTAGCCGCGCTGGAGCGTGGCCGCGGGGGAGAGCGCCACCACGCGCGCGTGCGTGTGCGTCAGCTCCGAGTCCGCGCGGTCCAGAAGATGGCCGAGAGTCCGCCGGCTCCGCTCGACGAGGGACGCCACATGGTCGGCGCGCTCGTCGATCATCCGGTGCGGATCCTCTATCGACGGGCGGGCCAGGGCGTGCGCCAGCCCCCGCCCCTCCCGCTCGACGAAGGCGTTCATGCAGCGCCGGGCCCGGTCCCGCAGCATCCGCACCCGCTCGAACTCCTCACCCACGTCCGGCACGACCTTCTTCGCCGCGTCGGTGGGGGTGGAGGCGCGCAGGTCCGCCACGTGGTCCAGGAGCGGGTTGTCCGGCTCGTGCCCGATGGCGGAGACGACGGGCGTACGGCACTCGGCCACCGCCCGCACGAGCTGCTCGTCGGAGAACGGCAGCAGGTCCTCCACGCTGCCGCCGCCACGGGCGACGATGATCACATCGACGTCCTCGATCTCGTCCAGCTCCTTCACCGCCTGCACGACCTGCGGAACGGCGTGCACCCCCTGCACCGGGACGTTGCGCACCTCGAAGCGGACGGCGGGCCAGCGGTGCCGGGCGTTCTCCAGCACGTCCCGCTCCGCGGCCGAGGCGCGACCGCAGACGAGGCCGATCAGCTGCGGCAGGAACGGCAGCGGCTTCTTCCGCTCCGGCGCGAACAGCCCCTCGGCCGCGAGCGCCTTCTTCAGCTGCTCCAGCCGCGCCAGCAGCTCACCGACGCCGACGGGTCGGATCTCGGCGGCGCGCAGCGAGAGCTGACCCCGGGGGGCATACCACTCCGGCTTCGCCAGGACGACGACACGGGCGCCCTCTCCCACCACGTCTGCGACCGCGTCGAACACCTGCCGGTAGCAGGTCACGCTCACGGAGACGTCGTACGACGGGTCCCGCAGCGTCAGGAACACGACCCCGGCGCCGGGCCGCCGTGCCAGCTGCGTGATCTGCCCCTCGACCCACACCGCCCCGAGCCGGTCGATCCACCCCCCGATCAGCCGGGAGACCTCACCGACGGGGAGCGGCGCTTCGGGGGTGGTCTTTGCAGCCATGGGCTCGAGAGTAACGGGGCGTACTGACAAGGGGGGCCGCGCCGAGCACGCGCCTGGCCGGGTGGCCGGGCGCCGCCGCACGCACCCTACGATGGGAGGCATGACCGCTTCGTCTGGCCGCCGTGTCCTGCTCGCCGCCCCCCGGGGCTACTGCGCCGGTGTGGACCGTGCCGTGATCGCCGTCGAGAAGGCCCTCGAACAGTACGGGGCCCCGATCTACGTCCGGCACGAGATCGTCCACAACAAGTACGTCGTGCAGACCCTGGAGAAGAAGGGCGCCGTCTTCGTCGAGCGGACGGAGGAGGTGCCGCCCGGCAACATCGTCATGTTCTCGGCGCACGGCGTCGCCCCGGTCGTGCACGAGGAGGCCGAGCGGGGCCGGCTCGCCACCATCGACGCCACCTGCCCGCTGGTCACCAAGGTCCACAAGGAAGCCGTACGCTACGCCAAGGAGGACTACGACATCCTCCTGATCGGCCACGAGGGCCACGAGGAGGTCATCGGCACCTCCGGCGAGGCCCCCGACCACATCCAGCTCGTCGACGGCCCCGCGGACGTCGACAAGGTCGAGGTCCGCGACCCGTCCAGGGTGGTCTGGCTGTCCCAGACCACCCTGTCCGTGGACGAGACCATGGAGACCGTCGACGCCCTGAAGACCAAGTTCCCGGGCCTGGTCTCCCCGCCCAGCGACGACATCTGCTACGCGACGCAGAACCGTCAGCTCGCCGTGAAGCAGATGGGTGCCGAGGCCGACCTGGTCGTCGTCGTCGGCTCGCGCAACTCCTCCAACTCCAAGCGGCTGGTGGAGGTCGCCAAGCTCGCCGGCGCCCGCGAGGCCCGCCTGGTGGACTTCGCCGACGAGATCGACGAGGCCTGGCTGGAGGGCGTGGACACGGTCGGCGTCACCTCCGGCGCCTCGGTCCCCGACGTGCTGGTCGAGCAGGTCCTCGAGTGGCTCGCCGAGCGCGGTTACGGCGACGTGGAGATCGTCAAGGCCGCCGAGGAGTCCATCACCTTCTCCCTTCCCAAGGAGCTCCGCCGCGACCTGCGCGAGGAGGCCGCCGCCCTGGTCGCCGAGCGCGGCGGTACCGGGACGCCCGGGGAGTGACCGCCACACCCCCGTCGTAACGTGGTGCCATGCAGATCTTCGGCGTGGACATCGGCGGGTCCGGCATCAAGGGCGCTCCTGTGGACCTGGAGAAGGGCGACCTGGCCCAGGAGCGCTGCAAGGTGCTCACCCCGCACCCGGCGACGCCCGACGGTGTGGCCGACGGGGTCAAGGAGGTCATCGACCACTTCGGCTGGACCGGCCCGGTCGGCGCGACCTTCCCCGGAGTGGTCACCGGGGGAGCCATGGTCCGTACGGCGGCGAACGTCGACAGGAGCTGGATCGACACCGACGCCCGCGCCCTGTTCGGCGGCAAACTGGGTGGCCTGCCGGTGACGGTCGTCAACGACGCGGACGCGGCGGGCGTCGCCGAGATGCAGTTCGGTGCCGGCCGGGACCGCAGGGGCACGGTCATCCTGCTCACCTTTGGCACCGGCATCGGCAGTGCCGTCTTCGTGGACGGCGTCCTCGTTCCGAACACGGAACTGGGCCACCTCGAGCTGGACGGTCACGACGCGGAGAAGAAGGCCTCCAGCAAGGCCAAGGACGACCACCGGCTGAGCTGGGAGCAGTGGGCCCGGCGCGTCCAGAAGTACCTGAGGCACGTCGAGATGCTGTTCTCGCCGGAGCTGTTCATCATCGGCGGCGGGGTCAGCCGCAAGTCCGACAAGTTCCTGCACCTCATCGAGGGCGTCAGAGCCGAGATCGTCCCAGCGCAACTGCAGAACAACGCGGGGATCGTGGGCGCGGCGATGAGAGCGGCCCAGCAGGCGTAGGGGCGCTTGTTCAGGCACGGCGCCGACGCCGTACCCACCGCACCCGGCGGACGAGCACGATCACGCAGACGACCAGCGTCCCGCCGTACAGCCAGCCGGCCTGTGTGGCGAGCCCGGTGAACAGCCCCATCAGTCGGCCGAGCAGCCCCCCGCCGTCCTCGGCCACGGGGACCAGTCCCGCGGCGAACGCGATCGGCACGACCACCGGGGCGGTCAGCACGTCCGCGGCCCGCACCCACAGCGCGGTCAGGACGCTCACCGGCAGGAACAGCACGCCGTACACGGTCAGGGCCCCGTCCAGCAGCAGCGTGTCCAGACAGCCGAGCAGGAACATCAGGAGGATGCAGAACAGCCCGCCGCCGAGCCCGGTGAGCCGGGGGCTCGGCAGCCGCGGCCCGGGCGGCACGGGCCGGGGAGCCCGCGGCTGCCGGCTCGGCTCCGCAGCCCCGCGCTCGCCGCCGGGCCTGCGCCGGGCCTGCGGCGGCAGCGGGGCGCGCTGCTGCGGCGTGCCGCGTCGCGGTCCGTCGTTCGGGGGTCGCGTTCCGTGTTGCTCCACCCGACCAACCTAGGTCTGTTTATGTGCCGAATAGGCCATCAGACACGCCGGTGGACAGAGCTTGGCCAGGCGTTCGAAGCTCCCGGGAGCCGCCAGGCGCGGACGCCGTAAACTGGTGGATCGGCCAGTGTCGGTCTCCGGCCCCTGGCACCCCCGGCCCACTCATCTACGGGAAGTCGCAACGTGTCGCTCACGATCGGAATCGTCGGCCTGCCCAATGTCGGCAAGTCGACCCTTTTCAACGCCCTGACCAAGAACGACGTGCTGGCGGCCAACTACCCGTTCGCCACGATCGAGCCGAACGTCGGTGTGGTGGGCGTCCCCGACGGCCGTCTGGCGGAGCTGTCCTCGATCTTCGGCTCCGAGCGCATCCTCCCGGCCACGGTCGACTTCGTCGACATCGCCGGCATCGTGCGCGGCGCCTCCGAGGGCGAGGGTCTCGGCAACAAGTTCCTCGCGAACATCCGCGAGTCCGACGCGATCTGCCAGGTGATCCGTGCCTTCAAGGACGAGAACGTCGTGCACGTCGACGGCAAGGTCTCGCCGAAGAACGACATCGAGACGATCAACACCGAGCTGATCCTGGCGGACCTGCAGACCATCGAGAAGGTGCTCCCGCGCCTCCAGAAGGAGTCGCGCATCAAGAAGGACGTGGCCCCGAAGGTCAAGGCCGTCGAGGAGGCCAAGGAGATCCTGGAGAAGGGGGACACCCTCTTCTCCCAGGGCATCGTCCAGGGCACCGAGCGCGCCGAGCTGCTGCACGACCTGCACCTGCTGACCACGAAGCCGTTCCTGTACGTCTTCAACGTCGACGAGGACGAACTGGTCGACGAGGACTTCAAGAACGAGCAGCGCGCCCTGGTCGCTCCCGCCGAGGCGATCTTCCTGAACGCGAAGCTGGAGGCGGACCTCGCCGAGCTGGACGAGGACGAGGCCCTGGAACTCCTCCAGTCGGTGGGCCAGGACGAGCCCGGTCTCGCCACCCTCGCCCGCGTCGGCTTCAACACCCTCGGCCTCCAGACGTACCTCACGGCCGGTCCCAAGGAGTCCCGCGCCTGGACGATCAAGAAGGGCGCCACGGCCCCCGAGGCGGCCGGCGTGATCCACACCGACTTCCAGAAGGGCTTCATCAAGGCGGAGGTCATCTCCTTCGACGACCTGGTCGCCGCCGGGTCGGTCGCCGAGGCCCGCGCCAAGGGCAAGGCCCGCATGGAGGGCAAGGACTATGTGATGCAGGACGGGGACGTGGTGGAGTTCCGCTTCAATGTGTGATCACCGCGTCACCGGGCGCTGAGCAATACGTCAAGACACAGCCCGGAAGGGGTCAGGCCCTGGTGGGTCCGGCCCCTTCGGTGTGCCCAGGGCGGATTCGTCCCGCGTGGTCGGGGCCGGCGCGCTCGCGGTCGGCAGCCAGGTCGCAAGCCGCGGCTCCCGGTGGCCGGCCGCGCCGGGGTGAGCGGCGGCAGGTGCCACCGCCGCGGTGCTCAGCCCCGCTCGTCGAGGTCGCCGAGGAGCTGCCGCAGCAGCTCCTCGTCCCCGGCCGGCAGGCTTTCCACGAACCGGGCCAACACCGCCTCGCGGTCCGGATCGGAGTCCAGCACCTGTCGCATCCGCTGGGCGGTCATGCCCTGGGCGTCCGTCACCGGCGCGTACGCATACGCGCGGCCGTGCTTGGACCGGATCAAAAGCCCCTTGTCGAACATGCGGGACAGCACCGTCACCACGGTGCTGTACGCCAGGCCGCCATCCAGGCGCTCCAGCACCTCGCCCGGGGTCAGCGCCGAAGCCGAGGACCGCAGCAGTGCCATGACCTCGGCCTCCAGCGCACCGCCCGGCCTGCGATCACCCGGAGCATGTCTGGTGTTCACGAGTTGGCTACCTTCCATTCATCGTCTACAGTCCTGTAGAACTTCTACGACTCCGTAGAAGTCGGCGACGCCGAGTCTGACACACAGACCCGGGCGCACCCCCGGCCGCGACCTGAGGCCGTGCGACACGACGCCGACTTCTACAGGCGTGTAGGCGTTCTCTGCCCGGCTCACCGGGCCCTGCCGTCTTCCCTCGATTCCGGGAGATACCGCCTGATGACGCTCCACCCTGCCGTCCAGCTCGCCTTCGATGGCTCCGGCATCGACGGCTCGCTGTTCACCACCGTCACCGACTTCGCCCGCGGCACCAAGTGGCTGAACACCCCACTCAGCCTGTGGACCAACGCCGGGCTGGGGGTTTTCGCGGTGCTGATGCTGGTCGGCTGGTGGAAGGCCCGCCGCCGCGACACCGCCGCCATGACCCTCGCCCTGGCCGCCCCCGTCGCCGTCGTGGTCGCCTTCGCCGTCGCGGAGATCGTCAAGAAGGCCGTCGCCGAAGTGCGGCCGTGCTACTCGCTGCCCCACGACTACTTCGTCAGCGCTTGCCCCGCCCGAACCGACTACGCCTTCCCCAGCGGACACACCACGACGGCCGCGGCGACCGTCGCCGCGCTGTGGCTGCTGGAACGGCGCCTCGCGGTGATCGCCGCGGCCTTCGCCCTCCTGGAGGGCTTCACCCGCGTCTACCTCGGCGACCACTATCCCCACGACGTGATCGGTGCCGCCCTCCTGGCCCTGCCCATCGCCTACGCAACCAGCCGCGTCCTGGGCCGTGTCGCCCTCCCGCTCGTCGAGCGCCTGCGCACCGGTGCCCTCCAGCCCCTGCTCGCCGCCGCACCCGCGGGCGCCCACGCCGTCCGCTGAAACCGGTCGGCCGGGCACCGCCACGCTCCCCGCCACGGGGTCCGGCCCCGCCTCCGCCGACGAGCCCGGGTCTCGCCACGAACGACGTGACGAGAAGTGGGTGCGGCGGGTACTCGGCGCACCATGTCGAGGTTGCATCTTCCAGGGCGAAAAGACCACCGGGGCAGTGATGAGCAGCCGGGGCCGGAGGAGGCCGGGCCGGGACCCGAGGTGGAGCGGGCGGCACCGGATGCGCCGACGGAGCTGCCGATGCGGTCGTGGGGCGCGGTCCTCAGGGGCAGCCTGCGGGAGTTCAGGGACGATGAGCTCACGGACCGCGCGGCGGCGCTCACCTACTACGGGATTCTGTCCCTTTTCCCGGCGCTGCTCGTCCTGGTGTCGATCCTGGGCCTCACCGGCAGGTCGACCACGGACAAGGTGCTCGGCACTCTCCGGCGGCTCGCACCGGAATCGGCCCGTGACGTCATCACCGGGGCCGTGAAGCAGGTGCAGGGCAGTGCGGGCATCGGCTCGGTGCTGGCGGTCGTCGGACTGGTGGTGGCGGTGTGGTCGGCGTCCGGTTATGTCGCGGCGTTCATCCGTGCCGCGAACGCCGTCTACGACATGCCCGAGGGGCGCCCGGTGTGGAAGATCCTTCCCGTCCGGGTCGGGCTGACCGTCGTGCTGCTGGTCCTGGCGGTGATCAGCGCGCTCATCGTGGTCTTCAGCGGTGGCCTGGCCCGTCGGGCCGGCTCCGCCCTCGGCGTCGGGAGCACCGCCTTGACGGTGTGGTCGATCGCCAAGTGGCCGGTGCTGGTGGCCCTGGTCGTCGTCATGATCGCGCTGCTGTACTGGGCGAGTCCGAACGCCAGGGTGAAGGGCTTCCGATGGATCACGCCGGGAAGTTTCCTGGCCCTGCTGATCTGGATGACCGCCTCCGGCGCCTTCGCGTTCTACGTCGCCGGCTTCGCCTCGTACAACAAGACCTACGGCACCATGGCCGGCGTCATCGTCTTCCTGGTGTGGCTGTGGATCACCAACCTGGCGATCCTGCTGGGGCTGGAGTTCGACGCGGAGACCGTGCGGCAGCGGGCGATCGCCGGGGGATTCCCGCCGCACGAGGAGCCGTACACGCAGCCGCGTGACACCCGGAAGTGGGACGAGCAGGACCGGCGCCGGCTGGGGGACGGCTGACCGGTTGTGACGCTCGGGCGGGCGGTCCTCGGCCCACTGCCCTGAACCGGTCCGTCCGGGGTACTCGCGTCCCCGCAGGCGGCCGGAGCGCCCAGACACCGTCCGGCCGACACGAACGGGAAGACGGGAGGTGATCGTCGTGTCGCGAGTGCAGCCGCCCCCTGCCGGAACCGGCCGGGAGGCACAGCGTTCCGACGCGGAGCCGGTGAGCGAACTTGTGCAGCGGGCGTCACAGCAGCTGACGGATCTGGTACGTGGCGAACTGAGGCTGGCGCAGGCCGAGATGAAGCAGAAGGGCAAGCGGTACGGCAGGGGCGGCGGCCTCTTCGGCGGCGCCGGTGTCGTCGGCTTCCTGACCTTGCAGGCCCTGGTCGCCACCGCGATCGCGGCCCTGGCGGTGCCGCTGCCCGTGTGGGCGGCCGGGTTGATCGTGACCGCGGTGCTGGGCCTGATCGCCTCGGTGCTGGCCCTGTCGGGCAAGAAGCAGGTCGGCCGGGCGGCCCCGCCCGTGCCCGAGCAGACGATCGAGAACGTGAAGTCCGACGTGGCCGAGATCAAGGAGAGTGCGCACCGATGACCCAGCCGCCTCACGACGAGCAGACCGCTTCCGGCCCCGAGGAACTGCGCGAGCAGGTCGAGCAGACCCGCGAGGAACTCGGGCGGACGGTCCAGGCGCTGGCCGCCAGGACCGACGTCAGGGCCCGGGCTCAGGAGAAGGCCGCCGAGGTCGCACAGCAGGCCGCCGCCAGGGCCGGCGAGCTCCGGGCCAAGGCCGCCGATGTCGTCCACCAGGTGCAGGACAAGGCGCAGGACAAGGTGCCCGGCCCGGTCAAGGACAAGGCGGCCGAGGCCGCCGGGCAGGCACGGGCCACGGTCGCCCGGGCCGGGCGTGTGTGGGAGGAGAAGGCGCCTGAACCGGTGCGGCGCAACGCCGCCCGGACCGCGCGCGCGGCACGGGACACCCGCATCCGGCTGACGGCGGCCCTCGCACTGGCCGGTGCGGCATGGCTGGCGTACCGCCGTCGGAAGGGCTGAGGCCGGTGAAGGTCTCGAAGATCGCCTACAAGCCGGTCGGATTCGCCCTCGGAGCCGTCAGCGGCATGGTCGCCGGCGCGGTGTTCAGGCAGGTGTGGCAGATACTCGGTCACGGCGAGGATGCCCCTGACGCCACCGACGAGGACCGGACCTGGCGCGAGGTCCTGCTCGCCGCCACCCTGCAGGGCGCGGTCTTCGCCGGGGTCAGAGCGGCCGTCGACCGCGCCGGCGCGACCGCGGTCCGCGGCCTGACCGGCACCTGGCCCGACTGACGTCACCGGGACCCGGCAGGCGCCGATCACCGGCGCCCGTCCCGCGTCAGCCCCGCCGGCCCGGCCTCCCGCGGCGGCTCACATCCCCGTCACCCGCGCCACCGTGAACGGCGGTGTCGGCGTCCCGGGCCCCATCGGACCGCCCTCGTCGAACTGGGAGCGGACGACGAGGAGGCCGTGGGGGGTGTGGGCCAGGGTGGTGGGGATCTGGAGGGCGGTGTCGGTCAGGCTGCGGGTGAGACGGGCCTCGGTGCCGTCGGGGGAGAGGTGCCAGCGGGTCAGGGTGTTGCTCCTGTTGTGGGCGGCCCACAGCGTGCTGTGGGACAGCTCCAGGCCGTCGCCGTTCACCAGGTCGCCGCCGTACAGCGTGACCCGACGTACGGAGCCGTCGGTCACGTCGACCCGGTACAGGCCGCCGCCGGTCATGTCGACGACGAGGAGCAGGCGTCCGGTGGGGTCGGCGGCGATGCCGTTGAGGGCGTAGGCGGTCGGCCCCTGCGGCGGTACGGCCCCGCTCAGGTCGAAGTGTGCGACCAGGGGTGCGCGGCCGGCGCGGGCCACCTCGGCCGGAGTGATCCGGTAGATCAACGGGCGCACGCTGTCGGTGGCGTACGCCGTACCGTCCGCGGTGATCACGAGGTCGTTGAGGAAGTGCTGGTCGCTCTCCGGTGCCTCGAAGCGGGCCAGCAGGCGGCGGTCGCGCAGGTCGTAGACGTCGATTCCGGCGGTGTGGTCGATGACCCACAGGCGGCCCGCCCGGTCGGCCTTCAGTCCGTTGGCCGTCGTACGGCCGTCCGCGCCGGCGGGCAGGAAGAGCTCGGCGGTGCGGCTGCCGGCGGCGGCGCGGTAGATCGCGCCGGTCGTGAAGGAGCCGACGTACGCGTCGCCCGTGCGCCGGTCGAGGGCGATGCCCTCGGGATAGGCCCGGTCGTCGGGGAGGGTGAAGGCGGTCGAGATGCGGGGCCGCGCGGCGGCGGCGCGCGCCGTGGGCGCGGCGAGGGCCACGGCGGCGGCCGTGGCGCCGGTCAGGAAGGTACGGCGGTGGATCGAACGGGACACGACGGTGCCTCTCGGTTCTGCTGCTCACTCAAGGACGAAGGCCAAGCTATATTAGACCTCTAATGCTCGCCAGTATGTTAATCATCATCAGAGTCCTCATCATCGTCCAGGTATTAATCTGGGCCGGTGACCTCCATGCCCGCGTCCGAGCGCCTCGGCTCCCATCTCAAGCGGGCCGAGCAGGCCCTCAACGCCACCAAGACAGCGGTCCTCAAGCCCGCAGGCCTGACCGTCGCCCAGTACGCCGCGCTGCTCCACCTCTCCGACAACCCGGGCATCTCCGCGGCAGCCCTGGCCCGGCTGTGCGGGGTGACCCCGCCGACCATGAACACGGTCCTGAAGAACCTCCAGGACCGCGATCTGATCGCCCGCAGCCCGCACGAGTGGCACAGGAACGTCCTGGAGACCCGGCTCACGGACGAGGGATGCGCCGTCCTGGCGGAGGCCGACGCGGCCGCCGTACGCGTCGAACGGGCCCTCGCCGCGGAGTTCACCGATGCGGAGCGCGACGCCCTGACCGGGCTGCTCGCCCGCTGCGTCAGAGTCCTGGAGGAACGGCGCCCGGGAAACTGACAACGGACTCCGGCGCCGGATCCGTCACCCAGCCCGCCAGCAGCACCAGTCGCGACTCGCGGTCGACGGCGAGGAAGCCGAAGGGGCGGTCGAAGGCGGCGCGCACGACCGTGGTCTCGTAGCGGTACCGGGGCGGGGCACTGCCGTACGTCTCCGCGACCGCCGTCACCGCCGCCGCCCGGAAGCCCAGCGGGCCGAACTGCGCCACCGCCGACTGGCGGGCCCGGCCCACGGCGAGAGGTTGGTCGCCGATGCCGGGGAAGTGGCCGTGGCCGGTGTCCGTGGCCGCCGACAGGCCGAACAGTCCCGCCAGGGCCAGCAGATCGTGGTCGGCGCGCACCTCGTACGCCACCGTCCGCACGTCCAGCGTCAGCGGCTGCGGCTCCACGGCCGGCTCCCGCTCGACGTGCAGGCCCGGCCCCACGTGCCCGTACGGCAGCGAGCCGCCCCCGGTGACCGGCAGCGACCGCTCCACGATCCCCACCCCGGCGCCCAGCACCTGGCCCGGCGTCATGTGCTCCTCGCCCAGCACCAGATGGACGTCGACGCCGTTGTCGCCCGGCACCGTCAGGGCCGTGACGAAACCGTCCGGCGTCCCCGCCACACCCACCCGGTCGGGGCGCGGGCCGCGCCGGTGCAGCCCGCGCAGCGCACGCCCCTGCCACGGGCCGCCGGCCGGCCTGAGCGACAGCTCGGTGAACGGCTGCCGCCAGGTCGTGCGCAGCGCGAGGGCACTGGCCAGCACCATCCGCGCGTCCCGGGTCAGCGTCACCGGCATGCGCTCGACCAGCCCGCCGGTCCGCTCGGCCGCCCAGGCGTCCAGCCGCTCCTGCGCGCTGACGAGGTCGTCCCCGAACACCCCGTGCGTTGCGGCCGGCAGTCCGGCGCGCCACTCCTCGCGCAGACCGAGCCCCAGGTGCGTCCACAGCCCGAGCGCCACGTCCAGCCCGGACACCCTCGCCAGCGCCCCCATCAACTCCCGCGCGGACCCGGCCGCCTGCCCGGCAGGCACCCCCACCGCCTCGGACAACTCCGCCCGCGCCGCGCCCGCCGCACCGTCGGCCAGGAAGGCCAGCAGGGGCCAGACTCCTGCCGCCGAGAAGACCGTGCCGGCGGGCGTGGTCGTCGCCCAGCGCTTCGTCAGTCCGTTCGCCGCCCGGACGACCGTGTCGCCCGCCCGGCCCCCGGTCAGGGTGTCCACCCTCATTCCGCCCCCGTTCGTGCCCCGCCTACCATGCGCCCAGTCGTACGTCAGCCCGGTCACCGGCCGTTCACCGGTCCGTGCTGCCGCCGCCCGATCCAGGAGCACGGTACCCGGTGTCCATACCCCCGCCTCCCGGCCCCCACCAGCCACAAGGGCCGTATCAGCCACCTCCGTCGTACCCGCAGGGGCCGTACGGTCCGCCGCCGTACGCCGGGCAGCCCGGCGCGCCGGGGATGCCGCCGTATCAGCCGTGGGCGCAGGGCTACAGCCCCTTCAACCGGCCGGCGCCCGTCAACGGGCTCGCGATCGCCTCCCTCGTGCTCGGCGTCCTGTGCTGTCTGCCGGGGGTGGGGCTGGTGCTCGGGCTGCTTGCGCTGCGGCAGATCCGCCGGCGCGGCGAGCGCGGGACCGGTGCGGCCGTCTGCGGCGCGGTGCTGTCCGGCGTGGGACTGGTGCTGTGGGTGTTGTTCTTCGCGACCGGAGCCGCGTCGCAGTTCTGGCAGGGGTTCAAGGAGGGCGCACGCGACCGCGCGAGCATCTCGCTGGTCAAGGGCGGGTGCTTCAACACGCCCGGCGGCGCGCTGAGCGGTGAGACCTACGGCGTCGACAAGGTGCCCTGCGCCGGCGCACACGACGGCGAGGTGTTCGCGGCCTTCCGGCTCACCGGCCGCGGATACCCCGGCGAGGAGAAGGTCACCGGCATCGCGGGCGACCGCTGCCGGAGCCAGCGGGACGGCTGCGCGACGGACGGCCGGGCGGTGCCGGACGACGCGTCGTGTACTGCCTGACCCCGACCGAGGACGGTTGGGACGCCGGGGACCGCGAGGTCACCTGTGTGTTCGGCAGCACCGAGGAGGGCGGCAAGCCGACCGGCTCGCTGCGCAACGACGAGACGGTCCTCGACGCCGACCAGGTGGCCTGTCCGAAGGCGGTGCACGTCCTCAACTCCGCGCTGGACAGCGCCCCGACGCGGAGGACGTGGGCGACGACCTGTCCGGCCACAAGCAGTGGGCGGGCCGGGTCCCGGCCGCCCCGGGCGAACAGGCCCGGATGCTGCGGGCGCACGACTGGCCGGTCCGCGCCCGGCGGCAGGTGACCGACCTGGCCGCCGATCTCGACAGGGCGCGGGCGGAGTGGGCGACGGTGGCGGAGGCCGAGGACGCGGACGCCTTCCACGACCACTACGACCGCCCTCGGCCTGATCGAGCCGGGCCGTGGGGTCACCGTGCGCAAGGCTCTGGGCCTGGCCACGGTCCCGCCCCGGGGCGGTGCCGACACGAGCGTCCGGGTGTGAGCGCGCCCGCCCGAGCGCATGCATGGATCCGGGGCAGGACGTCTACAGAAGTGCTGGAGGGGGAAGACGTCGAGGTGCAACTGCCGGGAAAGCGCCTGGGTGATGCCTGCCCCGCCTGATGTCATCACATCGAGTGATTCTCTGGCCTTCGCTTGCACGGCACAACCCACGGTTGCCAGTCTGTTGCTGTCTGTACAACCTGATGGGAGCGGCCAGTGACTTTCGGTGAGCAGCCGGCGTACCTGCGTGTCGCGGGTGATCTCCGCAAGAAGATCGTCAACGGTTTGCTGCCGCCCCACACGCGCCTGCCCTCGCAGGCCCGCATCCGCGAGGAGTACGGCGTCTCGGACACGGTCGCGCTGGAGGCCCGCAAGGTGCTGATGGCCGAGGGCCTGGTCGAGGGCCGCTCCGGCTCGGGGACGTACGTGCGCGAGAGGCCGGTGCCCCGCCGGGTGTCCCGCTCCGGCTACCGTCCGTCCGGCGGGGCCACGCCCTTCCGGCAGGAGCAGGCCGACGCCTCGGTGCGCGGTACCTGGGAGTCCAGCAGCGAGCAGGCCGAGGCCGGCGCCGCCGTCGCCGAGCGGCTCGGCATCCGGGCCGGCGACCGGGTCATGCGCACCAAGTACCTGTTCCGGGAGGCCGGCGAGCCGATGATGCTCTCCACCTCGTGGGAGCCGCTCGCCGTGACCGGCCGCACCCCGGTGATGCTGCCCGAGGAGGGGCCGCTCGGCGGCATGGGTGTGGTCGAGCGCATGCGCGCCATCGACGTCGTCGTCGACAACGTCACCGAGGAGGTCGGCGCCCGCCCCGGCCTCGCCGAGGAACTGCACCTCCTCGGCGGTGTCCCCGGCCATGTGGTCCTGGTCGTCCACCGCACGTACTACGCCTCCGGCCGCCCGGTGGAGACGGCGGAGGTGGTGATCCCGGCGGATCGGTACCGGGTGGCTTATCACCTGCCGGTCAGATGAGCGGTGGGGGGCGGCCGCCCACGGCGCGTGACGCTTCCGCGCGCCGCCGGTCCCGCCCAGCCCGTCCGCCGGTCAGGTGCGCGCCCCCTGAGTGAGGTAGCGCACACCCTCGTACGTCCCACGGGTGACCGGGCCGGTCGCAGGGGTCTCGCCCGAGTCGGAACAGCCGGTGTGATTCAGCCGTTTTCCCAGGTGACCAGCGGTCACACCGATACGCCTCCGAATGGCGGCCGCAGCGCTCACGACGGCGCGTTCATTTTTGTGCGCCCCCTGCGTTCTGGCTGGTTGCATACCTCTTTGTGAAAAGCCGTGTTCGCTGCGTAAAGGTTGGGCGTACGCTCGGGCATATGCGTATTGCGGTTTCCTTAGGCGAGGCTCGAGGAAGCGGGTGGGGCGGTGCGAGAGGGAGCGACTCGGGTGGTGGGGACCATGGGTGAGGGGACGGTCTCCCTGCCCTGGATCGTGATACGGCAGGACGACAACGGCAACCGCTACCGCGTCGGCCGGTACGCGACCCGTGCCGAGGCTCAGAAGATCGCCGACAGTCTCGACGACCGGGGACACAAGCAGATCTACTGGGTCGAGCGCATCGGCCAGAATGGCGACGGCGCCCGCAACTGACCACGCGCGCCCTCCCGTAGGCTCCGCCCCATGACGCCCATGACACCCGGCACACCGATGACGGACCGGATCGTGGTGGTGGGAGCCGCCCTGTTCGACGGCGGCCGGCTGCTCACCGCCCGCCGCAGCGCACCCGCCGATCTGGCCGGACGCTGGGAACTGCCCGGCGGCAAGGTCGAGCCGGGCGAGCGCCCCGAGAACGCGCTCGTGCGCGAACTGCGCGAGGAACTCGGCGTCGACGCCGAGCCGGTCGAGCGCGTGCCCGGCGAGTGGCCGCTGCGGGCGCCCTATGTCCTGCGGGTGTGGACCTCCCGCCTGCGTCCCGGCTCGCCCGCGCCGAAGCCCCTCCAGGACCATGACGAACTGCGCTGGCTGACCCCGGACCGGCTCTGGGAGGTCGACTGGCTCGACCAGGACGTCCCGGCGGTCGAGGCGGTGGCCCGTCGATGGGGCGACGGGTGAAAACCCGCACGGGGAGCGGGGCGTAGCCCCTGCAGGGGGCGCGGGGCTGTGCCGAGATGCGGCCCCGCCGCGACGGGGCTTCCCGTGTTCGGGCGAAGCCGGGAACCGGGAAGAGCGGCCGGCCACCGCGAACCCGCGGCCGCACGAAGACCGGCACTCCCGAGTTCTTGTGCGCCCGGTCCCACCCCAGGCGCTCCGTACGCCGTTCGTGCCACTGTGCGCCCGCCCGCGCGGTACTGCCGCAGGGATATCGGGTATGTGCCCATTAACCCCATGAAATCGGACATGGGTGGGGCTCGCTGGCCTGGGAAGTGATCGGCGTGATCGACACCGATGGCGACTGCGCCGAGTGGACGTTTTCCGCGGAACCGGGCGCCGTGCGTGCCGCCCGGGCCGCAGTCCGTGGCCAGTTGCACGGCTGGGACCTCGACTGCCTCGCCGACCTCGCCGCGTTGCTGGTCAGTGAGCTGGTCACCAACTCGCTGCGGCACGCCACCGGTCCCATCGGCGTACGCCTCGTACGGCCCGTGCGGATCGGCGACGCACTGCTGGTGGAGGTCTCCGATCCGCTGCCCGATCCGCCGCGCGAGCGGGTCGCCCGCGCCGAGGACGAGAGCGGGCGCGGGCTGCAACTGGTCGCCGGTTCCTCGCGCCGCTGGGGCACCCGGCCGGGCGCGAGCGGAAAGACCGTCTGGTTCGAACTGGCGGTGCCGGGGTGAGCCGGAGGCACCCGGGGAGCACGGGGGTGTACGGCTGACGGCGGCAGGGCCGGCGTGCGCTCCGGGCGCGCGGCCCGGTCCGGGGGGTGTGATTCGACGGCCTCTTCCTTGGTTAGAAGAGTGGGAGTGTTGTCACGGAGCGGTCCGAAAAACATCTGGACCGAGCTGTGATCGTGAACACCGTGTCGTGCGGCGCCGTAGTGCTGGATACTGCGGGCAGCCGCCTTTCGGTGACCGGTACCGGGCGCGGTGAGCTGGAGGGGACGGTTCGCGTGAGCGAGATACCAGCGAAGGCCACGGAGTCCGAGGACCCGTCGGACGGCGCTACGCACCTGGCCGCCGAGGCGGCCGTACCCGGCGACGCCATGTGGCAGAGCAGTCCGCCCGGTTCGATGTACGACTACATCAGGGTCGCGTCCTTCTCCATCTCTCCCGGCGGGCTGGTCGACCAGTGGAGCCTGCGCGCCGAGCAGCTCTTCGGCATCCCGGCCGCACGCGCCGTCGGCATGGACCCGATAGAGGCCTTCGTCGATCCCGACCTGCGCGAGCGCGGCCAGCGCAAGATGGCCGAAATCCTCGACGGACGGGAGTGGACCGGAGTCGTGCCCTTCCGTATGCCGGACAAGGGGGACGGCGCCCGCGGCGAGGAGGGCCTGGCCGAGGTCTACGTCATGCCCACCCGCACCGCCGAGGGCGACAACGCCGCCGTGTGCATCGTCGTGGACGTCCGCACCCTGCGCCGCATCGAGACGGACCTCGCCGCCTCGCAGGCCATTTTCGGTCAGTCGCCGTTCGGATTCCTGCTCATCGACACGGATCTGAGGGTGCGCCGGGCCAACGAGCGGTTCGCCTCCATCTTCGGCGGAAACCCCGACGACCACCGGGGCAAGGGAGTTCACGACTATCTGCCGCGCGGTGAGGCCGAGCGGGTCGCGGCCACGCTGCGCCGGGTCCTGGAGACCGGCCAGTCCATCACCGACATGCATGTCACCGGGTACGTCCCCGGCTCCGAGGAACGCCGGCACTGGTCCGTCAACCTCTACCGTGTCCGCAGCGGCAGCGGCCGGCCCATCGGCATCGCCTGGCTCGGTACCGACATCACCTCCCGCCGGGCCGCCGCCCGCGAGGCCGCCGCCGCCCGCCGCAACCTCGCCCTGCTCAACGAGGCCGGCGCCCGCATAGGGAACTCCCTCGACCTGGAGACCACGGCCCGGGAACTCCTCGACGTCGTCGTCCCCGGGTTCTGCGACCTCGCCACCGTCGACCTCTACCAGGGCCTGCTCACCGGCGACGAGACCCCGCCCGGCCTCGCCGACGGCAGCGCCGAACTACGCCGGGTCGCCTTCGCGAGTGCCGTGTCGGACGCGCCGTTCAGCGGCTCCGGGGAACCCGTCGCGGTCGGCGCTGTCCACCACTTCCCCTTCAACTCGCCCTGCGCGGACGCCCTGCGCACCGCCAGACCGCAGGCCGTGCCGCCCGAGGAGGGCGGGCTGGTGCAGTCCACGCTGGCCGTGCCGATGGTCGCCCACGACACCGTCGTCGGTCTCGCCCAGTTCGCCCGCACCAAGGGCAGCGAGCCGTTCGGCGACCGGGACCGGGACCTGGCGGTGGAGCTGGCCGCGCGCGCCGCCGTCTGCATCGACAACGCGCGCCTGTATCGCCGGGAGCACGAACGGGCGCTGATACTGCAGCGCTCGCTGCTGCCGCCGGGCGACCCCGAGGCCTCCGGGCTGGACATCGCCTGCCGCTACCTGCCCGGCAACGCCGCCACGGAGGTGGGCGGTGACTGGTTCGACGTCATCGAACTGCCGGGCCACCGTACGGCGTTGGTCGTGGGTGACGTGATGGGGCGCGGCCTGCGCGCCGCCGTCGCCATGGGTGAACTGCGCACGGCCGTCAGGACGTTGGCGCTACTGGATCTCGAACCGGCAGAAGTGCTCTCCGCGCTGGACGAGATCGCGCGGGGGCTGGGCACACCGGGCGGTGTGCAGCAGGCGACGCGCACGGCCCGGCAGCCGAGGGACGCCGACCTCTCCGAGGTCTACCTGGCGACCTGCGTGTACGCCGTCTACGACTCCGTGACCAGACGCTGTACGTTCGCCAACGCCGGCCATCTGCCGCCGGTGCTGGTCGAGCCCGGTGAACCGGCCCTCATGCTGGACGTGCCGCCCGGCATGCCGCTCGGGGTGGGCGGCGAGCCCTTCGAGGAGGTCGAGGTCGAGCTGCCGGAGGGGGCGCTGCTGGCGCTCTACACGGACGGTCTGGTCGAATCCCGCGACCATCCGCTGGACGAGGGTCTGCAGGCGTTCGTCGGCGCGCTCACGGACCCGTCCCGCCCGTTGGAGGACGTCTGCGACCACGTCCTCAACACCCTCGACACCCACCACGGCGAGGACGACATCGCGCTGCTCATGGCGCGGGTGCAGGGGCTGCCCGCCGACTCCGTGGGGGACTGGACGCTGCCGCGCGAGCCGCGGAGCGTGGGGCGGGCGCGCGAGCACGCCCGGCGGCAGTTGCTGAGCTGGGATCTGGAACCGCTGGTCGACACCACGGAGCTGCTGGTCAGCGAGCTGGTGACCAACGCGCTGCGGTACGGCGAGGGGGAGATTCGGCTACGGCTGCTGCTGGACCGCACGCTGGTGTGCGAGGTGTGGGACAGCGGGCTGGTGCAACCTCGCCGGCGGCGCGCCCGGGACACCGACGAGGGCGGCCGGGGGCTGCAGCTGGTCGGGCTGCTCAGCGCGGCCTGGGGATCCCGGCGGACCCCGCGGGGCAAGACGGTGTGGTTCGAGCTGCCACTGCCCGGCGGAGAGACCGGCCTGACCGACCCGGCGGAGGCCCTGCTGAGCCTGTTCTGACCGGCGGGCACGCCGGGTCTCCCGGCCCTACGTGATCGACTAGAGGCCGCGGCGGCCCCTCGTCTTTGGCCCTCCGAAGCTCGCCGGTGGGCCGCCGTCCGGCTGGTCCGCCAGCAGGACACCGCCCACGATCGCGGCGGCCAGGCCGGGGGAGTCGCCGTCGGCGCTCGTGCGGGGGTTGCCGTGGGCCCGTACGTCGCGCTCGGCCAGGTCGCGGGCCTCACGGGCCAGGGTGTCGGCCCGGTCGGCGTGGCCCGCGCCGAGTTCCCGTGCCGCCTCCGCCAGGCGGACCCGGGCCTCCGGGCCGACCACGCCCCGGTGCACCGTGAGGAAGTCCTCCGCGGCGGCGAGTGA
The DNA here is from genome assembly GCF_059510455.1 of Streptomyces sp. NTD91. NCBI lineage: Bacteria > Bacillati > Actinomycetota > Actinomycetes > Kitasatosporales > Streptomycetaceae > Streptomyces > Streptomyces sp. NTD91. The sequence goes on along the minus strand of NZ_JCAJZW010000025.1, from coordinate 74,308 downwards.
GCCGCGCGCGACGAGGAGCACGCCCGCCGCCGGGGCGCCGGCGTGGCCCGTGTCCAGCCGCTCCACCGCCCGCGCGATCCGGCGCAGGGCGTCCAGCGGGTCGTACGGGCCCGCCGTCAGCTCCCGGCGCACGGAGGCCGCCACGGCGTCCGCGTGGGCCAGCCGGGCGGGCAGCTCGCCGCTGGTCAGGGGGCTCTGCACCGCCCCTTTCCGGGCCACCGCGATCTCCGCCTCCGCACCGGTCAGCGCGGCCGGCACCAGCGCCGCCGCCTCCCGCAGCCGTGCCGCGAGCCGCTCGGCACCGGTCACCAGGACGTCGGCCTGCGCCACCGCGCCCTCGGCGGCCCGCAACTGTCCGGCGGCCCGCCCGCCGTCGCCCGTGTCGGCCGCCTGACGGGTCTCGTTGAGCCGCGTGGTGGCGAACACCAGCCGGTCCTTGGCCTGTTCCAGATATCCGGTGACGGGCTCGGCGGACGAGGGCGTGCAGCGGTCGCGCAGGGAGCCGAGGGTGTCCTCCGCGGTCACCGTCCGCCCGGCCAGCTCCCGGAACCGTTCCTCGGCCGTCTCCAGCGCCCCGGCCAGCCCCCGCCCCTCCAACTCCCGCAGGCCGTCCAGCGCGGGGGCCGCCGCGTCCAGCAGGCGGCCCGCCTCCGCGCACCGGCCGACCACGCCGACCAGCACCTGCCGCCGGGCCACGGCGTCCTCCGGCGCCCCCTGCTCGTACCGCCGCCAGATCGCGCACGCCGCCGCCAGCTCGGTCCCGGCGGCCCGCAGGGCGTGCGCGAAGGGCTCGGTGTCCGGCTCCGCGAACCGCGCTCGCACGAAGGACAGTTCCTCCCGGCTGGTGCGGACGCAGTCGTCGGCCAGCACCAGCGCGGCGCGGGCCTGCCGCTCGGCGTCGGCGGGGGAGGGCGTGGGCGGGGCGAGGGAAACGGTGCCGGGGGTCGTGCGGGTGCGGGCGCGGCGGGTGCGGCGCAGATAGCCGTACCCGGCCAGGGACACGGCGGTGACCGCCGCGATCAGGGGCAGCGCGTAGTCGGCGGTCGACGTTCCGCCCCGCTGCGCGGCGGCGTCCGCGGCGGTCCCGGCGGGCGGCGCGGGAACCGGATCTTGCGAGCCCGCCGTCATCACCGGCAACACCAGCCACCCGACCCCGGCCACGACACCCAGCACGGCATGCGCCACCCGCACCCGTATGTGCGCCTTGGCGCGCCGGGGCCGGCCCCGGATCAGGGAGGACGTCACATTTCGGAGCGTATGGGCAGGTGGGCGGCTTCGCGAGCGGGACGGATACGGGCGGGGGACAAGGGAAGAAGGGGGCAGAAAATGGACGACCGCACCGGCCTGCGGGAAGAGACGGGGGCAGAGGGCGCCGGCGGCGCCGGCACCGAGCGGGAGCCGCGGGCCGTCCCCGGCCACGACACCGAGCGGGATCCGTCCGCACCCGGCGGCGAGGCCGTCCCCGGCGCCGACGAGCAGGTCCCGCGGCCCGCCCCCGCCCCCGTCTCCGACGCGACCGCCGCAGGCCGGAAGAGGAAGGTCCGCCGACGTGTCCGGCGCTGTGCCCTCGCCGCCCTCGCCCTTCTGCTGCTGCCCCTTCTCGCCGCGGAGACCGCCCTGCGTCTCAACTACGGCGGCACCCCCGACCGCGGCGCGCACACCCGCGGCCGCGACGCCGTCTGGGTCGGGCACGCCTGGATCGACGGCCGGAAGACCGACGCCGACGTCACCGCCCTCGTCCACCGTCTGCGGCACACCGGCATCCGTGACCTGTACGTCCACGCGGGCCCGCTCGAACACGACGGCACGCTGCCCGAGTCGGCGTATCCCAGGGCCGGTTGGCTCACAAGGACCCTGCGCCGTCGAGCGCCGTGGCTGCGCGTGCAGGCCTGGCTCGGTGACGAGGTCGCCCCCGAGAAGCCGTACGCCATGCACCTGGAGCGCCCCGCGACCCGCGCCGCCGTGGTGGAGTCCACCCGCCGCGTCCTGGACGCCGGTTTCGAGGGCGCCCACTTCGATCTGGAGCCGCTGCACTCCGGCGACCGGAACTACCTCGCGCTTCTCGACGCCCTGCGCCGCGTCACCCGCGGCCACCACGCCCTGCTCTCCGTCGCCGCCCACCAGATCGATCCGCTCCCGGCGTTCCACTCCTTCTGGGGCACCCTCACCGGGCACCCCAAGTGGTGGTCGCAGGAGTACTTCGGGCAGGTCGCGCGGCGGGTCGACCAGATCGCGGTGATGTCGTACGACACCATGCAGCCGACGCAGAGTCTGTACGGCGGCTATGTCGCCCAGCAGACCTCGCTGGCGCTGGAGGTCACCCCCGAATCCACCGACCTGCTCATGGGCCTGCCCTTCTACCACGAGAACCGCTTCGGCCACTGGGCCCATGCCGAGACCGTCCCGGCCGCCGTACGCGGCGTCCGGCTCGGCCTGTCCCGCACCGACAAGGGCCGGGCCCGGTTCGGCGTGGCCCTGTACGTGGACTTCGCCGCCACGGAGGCGGACTGGCGGGCGTACGAGGGAAAATGGGTCCGCTGACGGGAGCCGCTGCGGAACACTCGGCGCGGTGACCCGAACACGGCAGCACCGGACCGTCGCCGGCCTCGCCCCGCTCACCCGCGCCGCCCTCGGGCGCCACCGCACCCTCACGGCAGTCACTCGGCTGCGCGGCGGCTCCAAGAAGGGTGTCCACCAGCTCCACCTGGACGACGGCGGCACCGCGATCGCCTACGTCTGGTCGCCGGACGAGGACTACTGGGACCAGCCGGAGGCCGACCCCCAGGACCTTTCTCGCACGCCTGCGGACTCGATCTGTTCACCGCCTCCCGCGAGCGCCTGGCGGCCGTCGGTGTCCGCACACCCCGCCTGCTCCACGTCGACCGCGCCCTGTCCGCCGCCGTGGTCGAGGACCTGCCCGGCGGCAGCCTTCAGCAGGCCCTGCGCCGGGACCCGCGAGCGGCGGGACTCGCCGACGGCGACTTTCCCTTTGCGAAATCCATGCGCGACGTCGCCGAACACAACCTGGTGCAGGCGCTGGACCTGGTGACACGCTGACCGTCATGCGCATGTTCCTGGCGGTGGCGGGCGCCATCGCCTTCGGCCTGCTCGGACTGTCCGGGATCGTGAGCCTCGTCACCGGCTGGGTCCTGCCCTGGGGCCGCAGCCGGGTACTGCGCCCGCGGCTGTGGGGTTCAGGCAGCCTGCTGGGAGCTGTCGGCGGGGCGGTGTACCTCTACCTGGGCCCGCTCTCCGAGGAGTACGGCCCCGTGCCCTGGCTCGGCTGGATCGTCTTCATGGCCGGGCTGGGCCTGCAGGTGCTGGCCCGGCGGCCCGGCCGTCCTGTTCCTACGAAGACCTCCTCCTGATCTTCGAGCCCAGCCACACCAGCGGGTCGTACTTGCGGTCGGCCACGCGCTCCTTCAGCGGGATCAGGGCGTTGTCCGTGATCTTGATGCCTTCGGGGCAGACCTCGGTGCAGCACTTGGTGATGTTGCAGTAGCCGAGGCCGTGGTCGTCCTGGGCCGTGCGCTTGCGGTCCAGGCCGGTCCCGGCGGCCGCGTCCAGCGGGTGCATGTCCAGCTCGGCGATCCGCATCAGGAAGCGCGGGCCCGCGTACGCCGGCTTGTTCTGCTCGTGGTCGCGCACGACATGGCAGACGTCCTGGCACAGGAAGCACTCGATGCACTTGCGGAACTCCTGCGAGCGCTCCACGTCCTCCTGCATCATCCGGTACTCGCCCGGACCGAGACCGGGCGGCGGCACGAAGGCCGGAACCTGCCTGGCCTTCTCGTAGTTGAAGCCGACATCGGTCACCAGGTCGCGGACCACGGGGAACGCGCGCAGCGGGGTGACCGTGATCGTCTCCGCCCGGTCGAAGACCGACATGCGGGTCATGCACATCAGCCGGGGCCGGCCGTTGATCTCCGCCGAGCACGAGCCGCACTTGCCGGCCTTGCAGTTCCAGCGCACGGCCAGGTCGGGCACCTGGGTGGCCTGGAGGCGGTGGATGATGTCCAGGACCACCTCGCCGTCGTTGACCTCGACGGTGAAGTCCTCCAGGCCGCCGCCCTCGACATCGCCCCGCCACACCTTGAAGCGGGCCTCGTAGCTGGTCACTCGTACAGCTCCTCTTCGGCGAGGTACTTGACCAGCTCCTCCTTCTCGAAGAGGGCGAGCAGGTCCGGGCGGATGGGGTCGGTGGTCTCACGGGTGAGGCGGATCTGGCCGCGCGCGGGATCGGTCGCCGCGAGGCCGCCGGTCGGGTCGGCGAGGGTGCACAGCAGGTTCACGTTGCGCCAGACGCGGTCCATGGTCGGGTGGTCCTCGCGGGTGTGGCCGCCGCGCGACTCGGTGCGTTCCAGGGCGGCGCGGGCCACGCACTCGCTGACCAGCAGCATGTTCCTGAGGTCCAGGGCCAGGTGCCAGCCGGGGTTGAACTGACGGTGGCCCTCCACCCCGGCCCGACGGGCCCGTGCCCGCAGTTCGGCGAGCTTGTGCAGGGCCTGCTCCATCTCGCCCTCGCGGCGGATGATGCCGACCAGGTCGTTCATGGTCTGCTGGAGCTCCTGGTGCAGGGTGTACGGGTTCTCCGGCGGCCCCGCCTCGCCCTCCCGGTCCGCCTCGGCGGAGAAGGGCCGCAGGGCCTCCGCCGCCGCCGTGTTGACCTGGGCGTCGTCCACCGGGGGGCGCCGGTGGGCCAGCCCCTGCGCGTACTCCGCCGCGTGCCAGCCCGCCCGGCGGCCGAAGACCAGCAGGTCGGAGAGCGAGTTGCCGCCGAGCCGGTTGGATCCGTGCATCCCGCCCGCCACCTCACCGGCCGCGAACAGACCGGGCACCCCGCGCGCCGCCGCCGTGTCGGAGCCGACCGCGATGCCGCCCATCACGTAGTGACAGGTCGGCCCGACCTCCATCGCCTCCGCCGTGATGTCGACGTCCGCCAGCTCCTTGAACTGGTGGTACATGGACGGCAGCCGGCGCCGGATCACCTCGGCCGGCATCCGGGTGGACACGTCGAGGAACACCCCGCCGTGCGGGGAGCCCCGGCCCGCCTTCACCTCCGAGTTGATGGCGCGGGCCACCTCGTCGCGGGGGAGCAGCTCCGGTGGGCGCCGGTTGTGGTCCGGGTCGTCGTACCACCGGTCGGCCTCCTCCTCCGACTCGGCGTACTTCTCCTTGAAGACGTCCGGGACGTAGTCGAACATGAACCGCTTGCCCTCGGAATTCCTGAGGACACCGCCGTCGCCGCGCACCGACTCGGTGACGAGGATGCCCTTCACCGACGGCGGCCAGACCATGCCGGTCGGATGGAACTGCACGAACTCCATGTTCAGCAGCGGCGCGCCCGCGAGCAGCGCCAGCGCGTGGCCGTCGCCGGTGTACTCCCAGGAGTTCGAGGTGACCTTGAAGGACTTGCCGATGCCGCCCGTGGCGACGACGACCGCGGGGGCCTCCAGGACGAAGAAGCGGCCGGTCTCGCGCTCGTAGGCGAAGACGCCCGAGACGCGCTCCCCGTCCTTGAGGACCCGGGTGACGGTGCACTCCTGGAAGACCTTCAGCCGGGACTCGTGGTCGCCGGTCTCCTTGAAGTCCTCCTGCTGCAGGGCGACGATCTTCTGCTGCAGGGTGCGGATCAACTCCAGACCCGTACGGTCGCCGACGTGGGCGAGGCGCGGGTACTCGTGGCCGCCGAAGTTGCGCTGGGAGATCCGGCCGTCCTTCGTACGGTCGAACAGCGCGCCCCAGGTCTCCAGCTCCCACACGCGGTCCGGGGCCTCCTTGGCGTGCAGCTCGGCCATCCGCCACTGGTTGAGGAACTTGCCGCCGCGCATGGTGTCGCGGAAGTGCACCTGCCAGTTGTCGTGCTCGTTGGCGTTGGCCATGGCCGCGGCGATGCCGCCCTCGGCCATCACGGTGTGCGCCTTGCCGAACAGGGACTTGCAGATCACCGCCGTACGGGCGCCCCGCTCGCGCGCCTCGATCGCGGCCCGCAGCCCGGCGCCGCCCGCACCGACCACGACGACGTCCCACTCCTGCCGGTCCACCACGGACATCTGACGGCTCACCTGTTTCTAGAAGAAGCGCGGGTCGGCGAAGACCCCGGACGCGACGAGATAGACGTAGAAGTCGGCGAGCGCCACGCTCAGCAGCGACGCCCAGGCCAGCTGCATGTGGCGCGCGTTGAGCCGGCCGACGAACTGCCATGCCTTGTAGCGCACGGGATGTTTGGAGAAGTGCTTGAGCTTGCCGCCGACGATGTGCCGGCAGGAGTGGCAGGAGATGGTGTAGGCCCAGATCAACGTGATGTTGACCAGGAAGACGACGGTGCCGAGGCCCATGTGGCCCCAGTTCTCGTGCGTGTCGCGGAAGGACAGCACCGTGTCGTACGTCAGGACGCCCGCGACCAGGATCGCCGCGTAGAAGAAGTACCGGTGGACGTTCTGCAGGATCAGCGGGAAGCGCGTCTCGCCGGTGTACGTGCGGTGCGGCTCGGCCACCGCGCAGGCGGGCGGGGACGCCCAGAAGCTGCGGTAGTACGCCTTGCGGTAGTAGTAGCAGGTGAGGCGGAAGCCCAGCGGGAAGATCAGGATGATGATCGCCGGGGAGATCGCCCACCAGCTGCCGAAGAGATCGGCGTTCGGGCCCGCGGGCATGCTCTTGCAGTTCTGCGCCAGGCACGGCGAGTAGAACGGCGAGACGTACGGTGCCGAGTAGTAGTGCGCGTCTGCGAAGGCCCGCCAGGTCGAGTAGACGACGAAGGCCAGCAGACCGGCCGCGGTGACGGCGGGCGCCAGCCACCAGCGGTCGGTCCGCAGATGCGGGGCGGTGATCGCGGCGCGCGTTCCGGTCCGTACGCCGCCGCTGTTCTGTTGGGGTTCCGTACCAGTGGCCAAGACAGGCTCCGGTCTTCGGGGATCAGGGGGCGTGGCGGTCGCGGGCGCCCAGACCCTCGTCGTCCGTGTCCGTCCACAGGCTGAGGTCGTAGGGCGCGTCGGAGATGGTGACGAGGTCGGGGCGGCGTGGCGCCTCCGGCGCGGCGGCCGCCTCGCGCAGCAGTGCCACGCTCTCCCGCAGATGGTCGGCGTCCAGCCGGACCCGGCGCATCTCCAGGCCGCCGCTGCCGAGCTGGTGTTCCAGGCGCCCCAGTGACCGGTACAGGTCGTCGAGAGAGCGCTGGACCGAGGTGATGTCGTCGTGCACGGACATGGCTTGCCCTCACTTCCGCGGGTCCGGCTGGCCCCGAGCGGCAACGTTCATGCGCCTTGGAGTGTTGCGCCTCACACCTGCCGGTGTGAAGGCGTGTGCAGCGATTGGCGGAGGCGAACGGATGCATCACCGGTGGCGTTGCGCCATACGGGTGAGGCTGCCGCCCGTCGTCGCCGTGTCTCCCGCGCCGGCCGGATCCTTTCCTCTTCAGTGGGCCGCATAGATCTGATCAGCTCCATATACCGCCAAAGGTGATCAGCTCCATATTCCGACAAATGTGAGCATAAAGCCCGCGGCTTCCCGGAGGTAGCAGAGATGTCCCACGACGGAGTCGGACCGCGCGCCGTGAGGCGATCGGTCGCCTTCCTGACCGCGGGCGCGCTCGCGGTTCCGTTCCTCGCCGGGTGCGGCTCCGACGAGAAGGTCAGCAAGCCCCTGGCCGGGCAGGACATCGCTCCGGTCGCCCGCGACCGGGTCGCCGACGGCGGCACTGTGAAGTGGGCCGTCGACACCCTTCCCGAGACCCTGAACACGTTCCAGGCGGACGCGGACGCCGGCACGACCCGGGTCGCGCAGGCGGTCCTGCCGTCGATGTTCCGGCTGGACGCCGACGGTCGGCCGGTGCCCAACCCCGCCTACCTGGAGTCGGCCAAGGTCATCGAGACCGAGCCGCGCCAGGTCGTGCTGTACAAGCTGAACCAGCAGGCCGTGTGGAGCGACGGCCGAAAGATCGGCGCGGCCGACTTCGTGGCCCAGTGGCGCGCCCTGTCCGGCAAGAACAGCGCCTTCTGGACGGCTCGGAACGCCGGCTACGACCGTATCGAGAAGATCGAGCGCGGCTCCGGCGACTCCCAGGTCCGGGTCACCTTCTCGCGCCCCTACGCAGACTGGAAGTCGCTGTTCTCCCCGCTGTACCCGAAAGAGGTCATGGGCAGCCCCAGCGCCTTCAACGACGGCGCCCGCCGCAAGCTGCCGATCACCGCCGGCCCGTTCACGGTGGAGAACGTCGACACCGCCAAGAAGGACGTCGTCCTCACCCGTAACCCGCGCTGGTGGGGCAGGCGGGCCAAGCTGGCCCACATCGTGCTGCACGCCGTACCCCGCGACAAGCGGGCCGCCGCGCTCGCCGACGGCAGCGTCGACATCGCCGACGTCGAACCCCGTGATGCCCAGCGGATCGGCCTCGCCGCCCGCAGTACCACGAACCCGGTGCAGGTCCGCAGGTCCCTGGAGCCCGCCTACACCCAGCTCGCTCTGAACGGCTCCCGGGGCCCCCTCGCCGACGAACGCGTCCGCAGGGCCGTCGCCCGCGCCCTGGACCGCAAGGAGCTGGCCAAGCTGGTCCTCGCGCCGCTGGGGCTGCCCGCCGTCCCGGTCGGCAGCCACCTCGCCCTGTCGGGGCAGCCCGCGTACGCCGACGACAGCGGCGCGATCGGCGGCCACGACACCAAGGAGGCGCAGGCGCTGCTCGCCGATGCCGGCTGGGTGCCGGGCGGCCCGCTCAAGCAGCCGAACTCGGCCGGCGGCCAGAAGACGGGCGACAAGGCGGCCGGCCCCGAGCGCGACAAGAGCGACGGGAACAACCGCGACAAGAACGGCGGCGCCACGAGCGACGGGGACAACAAGAGCGGGGGACGCGGCAACGAGGGCGACCGGCATCTGGCGCAGGAGGGCCGGCGCGGCGGCGCGCAGGGGGCGTACGCCCCTCAGGGCACGGCCGCGCCCGTCGTCGCCGCGCAGCCGCTCGCCAAGGACGGCAAGCCGCTGACGCTCCGCTTCGTGCTCCCCTCGGGCCCCGGCTCCGAGACCCTGGCCGCGGTCGCCGCGCGGATCTCGGTCATGCTGGACCGGATCGGCATCCGGACGACGATCACCAAGGTGCCGGACACGAGCTTCTTCAAGGACCACGTCGCCTCCGGCGACTACGACCTCGCTCTGTACTCCTGGCCGTCCTCCGCGTTCCCCGCGACGGACGACCGGCCGGTGTACGCCAAGCCGATGCCGGAGGCGGACGGGTCGGTGAACGTCGAGCAGAACTACACCCGGGTCGGCACCGACCAGGTCGACCAGCTCTTCGACGAGGCCGCCACGACGCTGGACGAGGGCGAGGCGGTGTCGCTGATCCGCAAGGCGGACTCCAGGATCTGGGCGACGGCCGGCTCCATCCCGCTGTACCAGCGGCCGCAGCTGGTGGCGGTGCGGAAGAACCTGGTCAATGTCGGGGCCTTCGGATTCCAGACGCCGGTCTACGAGGACATGGGCTACCTGAAGAAGGGCACGAAGAGCGCGGCCGGGTCCACGTCCAGTCCCACGGGCTGACCTTTCGGGGCGGTGGTCACACGGCCCTGAGGAGCCGACTCCCTCGGGGCCACGTACCATGGGGTGAGGCCGTGGCGTGTCAAGCCCGGCAGGGCCCGCGTAACGCACACGTACGCGCAGGCTTTCCTCACACTCCGGGAGTTCGCCGCAATATGGCCACGCGCCACGACATCCGCAACGTCGCCATCGTCGCCCACGTCGACCACGGCAAGACCACCATCGTCGACGGCATGCTGAAGCAGGCCGGCGCGTTCGCCGCCCACCAGCTCGACCAGGTCGACGACCGGGTCATGGACTCGAACGACCTGGAGCGTGAGAAGGGCATCACGATCCTCGCCAAGAACACGGCGGTCAAGTACCACCCGAAGGACGGCGGGGACCCGATCACCATCAACATCATCGACACCCCCGGCCACGCCGACTTCGGCGGCGAGGTCGAGCGCGGTCTGTCGATGGTCGACGGCGTCGTGCTGCTGGTGGACGCCTCCGAGGGCCCGCTGCCGCAGACCCGGTTCGTGCTGCGCAAGGCGCTGCAGGCCAGGCTCCCCGTCATCCTGTGCATCAACAAGACGGACCGCCCGGACGCGCGCATCGACGAGGTCGTCAACGAGACCTACGACCTCTTCCTCGACCTGGACGCCGACGAGGAGCAGATCGAGTTCCCGATCGTCTACGCCTGCGGCCGCGACGGCATCGCCTCGCTGACCAAGCCGGACAACGGCACGGTCCCGGCCGACTCCACCAGCCTGGAGCCGTTCTTCTCCACGATCCTGGAGCACATCCCGGCCCCGACGTACGAGGAGGACGCGCCGCTCCAGGCCCACGTCACCAACCTCGACGCCGACAACTTCCTCGGCCGTATCGCGCTGCTCCGCGTCGAGCAGGGCGAGCTGCGCAAGGGCCAGACGGTCGCCTGGATCAAGCGGGACGGCACCGTGCAGAACGTGCGGATCTCCGAGCTGATGATGACCGAGGCGCTCACCCGCAAGCCGGCGGAGAAGGCCGGCCCCGGTGACATCTGTGCCGTCGCCGGCATCCCGGACATCATGATCGGCGAGACACTGGCCGACACCGAGAACCCGATCCCGCTGCCACTGATCACGGTGGACGAACCCGCGATCTCCATGGTCATCGGTACGAACACCTCCCCGCTGGTCGGCCGCGGCGGCACCGGCAAGGGCGCCGACGCGAAGGCGGCCGTGAAGGACCGCAAGGTCACCGCGCGCCAGGTCAAGGACCGTCTGGACCGCGAGCTTGTCGGCAACGTCAGCCTCCGCGTCCTGGACACCGAGCGCCCCGACGCCTGGGAGGTGCAGGGCCGTGGTGAGCTGGCGCTCGCCATCCTGGTCGAGACCATGCGCCGGGAGGGCTACGAGCTGACGGTCGGCAAGCCGCAGGTCGTCACCAAGGAGGTCGACGGCAAGGTCTACGAGCCGGTCGAGCGCATGACGATCGACGTGCCCGAGGAGCACATGGGCGCGGTCACGCAGCTCATGGGCGTCCGCAAGGGCCGCATGGACAACATGTCCAACCACGGCTCCGGCTGGGTGCGCATGGAGTTCGTGGTGCCCTCGCGCGGTCTGATCGGCTTCCGGACCGAGTTCCTGACGCAGACTCGCGGCACCGGTATCGCGCACTCCATCCACGAGGGCCACGAGCCCTGGTTCGGCCCGCTGCAGACCCGTAACAACGGCTCGCTGGTCGCCGACCGCTCCGGCTCCGTCACGGCGTTCGCGATGACGAACCTTCAGGAGCGCGGCGTGCTCTTCGTGGAGCCGGGAACCGAGGTGTACGAGGGCATGATCGTCGGCGAGAACTCCCGCTCCGACGACATGGACGTCAACATCACCAAGGAGAAGAAGCTCACCAACATGCGGTCCTCGACGGCCGATGTGGCCGAGTCGATCGTGCCCCCGCGCAAGCTGTCGCTCGAGCAGTCGCTGGAGTTCTGCCGTGACGACGAGTGCGTCGAGGTGACTCCGGAAGCCGTTCGCATCCGCAAGGTCGTGCTCGACCAGCGGGAGCGGGCGCGCGCCGCGAGCCGCGCCAAGCACGGCTGATCCGCCGGCAACAGAGCCCGGGTGCCCCCAGCATGGGAGCGCCCGGGCTTTTTGCAACCCGTTTTCCAGGTGTGCATGTCCGACATGCGGAGATCCCTGACCGATAGCCAAGTAACAAGTCCGTTTCGCGCCTTCTTCGGTCGAACAGTTTGTCCAGATTTTGGAAGGTCTAGCCGTGAGCTGTGACTGAATTGAGATCTACGGGCGGTGGTCGGTGGTCGACCCATGGCAGATAGTTAGCCGCGTAGCGCTCGGGTCAATGGGTCTCGCGCTGTGGGGACAGCGCCCGACTCACGAGCACCAGGGGGTGTCTGGCCCTCCGTCAGGGGTGTCGGAGGGAAGACGGAAACCCTCTCCAGTTGGTGAACACGTGAAGTCATGAGGAGGAAACCCCCATGCGCGGTGTCACACGCACCAGGTGGGTCGGTTCGTCGGTTCCAGTGGTGTGACTCGGTTGTAGAACTACGCGCGTCCGGCTGTGGTTTCGCGCGTACTCGGCATACCCGGGCACCACTCACACTCATACCTGTGAAACGGACGAACCGTGACAAGTCCTATCGACATTGAGGGCGGCGGGACTTCGGTCGTCGTCGACGGCGAACCAGGGCCGGAGGCGGAGGGCGAAGCCGTCAAGCTCGAAGGCCGGTCTCCCGGCCAGCTGATGTGGCTGCGTTTCAAGCGCGACCGCACGGGCGTGATCTCGGCCTACGTCGTGGGCTTCTTCTTCCTGATCGCACTGCTCGCCCCGCTGATCGCCAAGCTGTACGGGAAGAACCCCTACACGGTGTACGCGGACGAGCGCCCGGAACTCTTCGACAGCGCCGGCGTTCCGGTGCAGCCCAACGGCGGTATCAGCAGTGATTTCTGGTTCGGCCTCGAACCCGGCAACGGCTACGACGTCTTCACCAAGCTGATCTACGGCATCCGCACCTCGTTGATGATCTCGGTCGCCGTCACGCTCGCGGTCGTGGTGACCGGCATCCTGCTCGGTGTCGCCGCCGGCTATCTCGGCGGCAGGGCGGACTACTTCATCGGCCGCGTCATCGACTTCCTGCTCGCCTTCCCGGCGCAGCTGTTCTTCATCGCGAGCATGCCGGTCGTGGTGTCGCTGTTCGTCAGTCCCCGCGACGAGACGCCCACCTACGTCCGCGTGGTGGCCCTGATCCTCGTCCAGTGGTTCCTGGGCTGGATGGGTCTCGCCCGTATCCTTCGCGGAACCGCGCTCGCCCTGCGGGAGCGGGAGTTCATCGAGGCGGCCAAGGTCAGCGGAGCCTCGCCGTGGCGGATCATCCGCAGGGAGATCCTGCCGAACATCGTCACCCCGCTGCTGGTGCAGGCGACGTACATGCTGCCCAACTTCGTGACGGCCGAGGCCGGTCTGTCCTATCTGGGGGTCGGCATCGTCGAACCGACCCCGGACTGGGGGCAGATGTTCTCCAAGGCGTCCACCGAATTGGTGATGCAGAACGACATCACCTACATGTTCTTCCCCGGCGTATCGATGATCATCTTCGTCGTCGCGTTCAACCTGCTCGGGGACTCGGTCAGGGACGCCTTCGATCCCAAGACCGCGCGCTGACCGCAGTACGTCAACCACACGGAACGTCAGTTTCAAGGATGGGTGGGAAATTTCGTGATGAGTAGGGGCGGACGCCACGTCTACAGCGCGCTCTCCGTGCTCGCCGCCGGGGCTCTCGTGCTCACCGGTTGCAGCAAGGGCGGCAGCGACACCGGTACCAACGACAAGAAGGACCAGCAGGACGCCAAGGCGCAGCAGGCGGCCATCAAGTTCGGCAATGCCACCGACTCCCAGGGCCCCGCGGCCGACGTGCCGGGCGCCAAGAGCGGCGGCACCATGGAGGTGCTGCAGCGGGACAGCTTCGCGCACCTCGACCCGGGGCAGATCTACGTCTCCGACCAGATGGCGCTCGCCCAGCTGATCCACAGAGGCCTCACCGGCTACAAGGCCACCAGCAACGACGGCAAGCAGCACGAGGTCGTCGGCGACCTCGCCACCGACTCCGGCACTACCACCGATGGTGGCAAGACCTGGAAGTACACGCTCAAGGACGGCATCAAGTTCCAGGACGGCAGCCCGATCACGTCCAAGGACGTCCGCCAGTCCATCGAGCGGCTCTTCGCGCCCTTCATCACCCAGGGCCCGACCTACCTCCAGCAGTGGCTGGCCAACGCCTCGGGTGCCAACTACCGCAAGCTGCTCCCGGACGGCCCCTACAAGGGCAAGCACTTGCCGAACAGCGTCCTCGAGACGCCCGACGACAAGACGATCATCTTCCACTTCGCCAAGCCGCACCCGGACCTGCCGTACACGCTCGCCATGGCGGGCTACTCCGTCGTGTCCGCCAAGGGCGACACCAAGGAGAAGTACGACAAGACGCCGCTGGCGACCGGCCCGTACGAGGTCCAGTCGTTCAAGTCCGGCAAGTCCATGGTGCTGGTCAAGAACCCCAACTGGGACCCGAAGACGGACCCGATCCGTCACCAGTACGTCGACCAGTTCAACTTCACGTTCAACCAGCAGTTCGAGACCTCCACCAAGGCCCTGCTGGCGGACAGCGGCCCCGACCAGACCGGCATCAGCTTCAGCAACCAGGTCGACGCGGGCAACCTGTCCCAGGTGCTCCGGGACCCCAAGCTCAAGTCCCGTACGGTCTCCGGCTACCAGCCGTACGTCGGCCAGATGAACATCAACATGAGCAAGCCGGAGATGAAGGACGTCCGCGTCCGCCAGGCCATCGCGTACGCCCTGCCGGTCACGCCGTTCGTGCGTGCCTACGGCGGCACCGACGCGATGGAGGTCGCCGGCGGCATCATCAGCCCGACCGTCAGCGGCTACGACGCCTCCTTCGACCCGTGGGGCAAGAAGAAGAACCCGGCCGGTGACCCGGCGAAGGCCAAGGCGCTGCTGAAGCAGGCCGGCAAGCTCAACATGAAGCTGACCTTCGGCTACATCAACACCCCCGAGGGCCAGCAGTACTCGACGGCCATGGCGGCGGGCCTGCAGAAGGCCGGCTTCAACGTCCAGCGCCAGGAGATCCCGTCCGAGACCTACTACGACCAGGTCTCCAAGCTGAACAACAACTACGACATCTTCCACACCGCGTGGGGCGCCGACTGGCCGTCCGCCTCGACCGTGATCCCGCCGCTGTTCGACGGCCGCGGCATCGCCGACGGCGCGCAGAACTACCCGCAGCTCAACGACCCCAAGGTCAACAGCGAGATCGACCGGATCAGCACGATCACCGACCCGGTCAAGGCCGCGGCCGAGTGGGAGAAGCTCGACCAGTACATCGTCAAGGACGCCGTCGCCGTCGTCCCGACCGCGTACTACAAGCAGACCCAGATCGCCGGTTCCAAGGTCGGCGGCCTCGTCTACGACGACGTGATCGGCGGAGTCGACCCGCGCCGCCTCTTCATCAAGTAACCGTCCTCTCCCGGTACCCGGCGCGCTCCCCGAGCAGGGGCGCGCCGGGCGCCGCCCAGGCCGCCGACGTCTGAGAGCTGCCCCGACATGCTGCGCTTCCTCGTCCGCCGGATCATCGGTGCCATAGTCATTCTGTTCCTGCTGAGCATCGTCACGTTCGTGCTGTTCTTCGGGGTGCCCCGGGATCCCGCGCTGATGATGTGCGGCAAGACCTGCAATCCCGCGAGCATCGCGAACATCCACCACGTGCTCGGCCTGGACAAGCCCATCACCGAGCAGTACTGGATCTTCCTGCACAACCTCTTCATGGGCAGCAACCAGTTCGACCAGGGACCATGCCCTGCCCCATGCTTCGGCTACTCGTACCACACCAACGAGCTGGTCTGGGGCACCCTGATGGACCGGCTGCCCACCACCGTCTCGCTCACCCTGGGCGCGAGCGTGTGCTTCCTGCTCGTCGGGCTCGGCACCGGTCTGCTCGCCGCCTGGCGGCGCGGCACGCTGATCGACAAGACGGCCACCGCGGGCGCCATGGTGGTCAGCTCGCTGCAGATCTACTTCCTCGGCCCACTGGCCCTGGCGATCCTCGTCTACCAGACCCACTGGTTCGACAAGCCGGCCTACAACGAGTTCACCCAGGACCCCGTCTCGTGGTTCACCGGCCTGATCATCCCCTGGGTGGTCCTCTCCACGATCTTCGCAGCGCAGTACACCCGTATGGCGCGGTCCTCGATGATCGAACAGCTCCAGGAGGAACACGTCCGGACCGCCCGTGCCAAGGGCATGTCCCGCGCTTACGTCTTCTTCCGCTACGCGTGGCGCGGTTCGCTGATCCCGATCGTCACCATCTTCGGCATCGACCTCGGCTCACTGTTCGGCGGCGCCATCATCACCGAGTACACCTTCAGCCTGCCGGGCCTCGGCAACCTCGCCGTGCAATCCGTCTTCTTCAGCGACCTGCCGCTGCTGCTCGGCGTCATGCTCTTCTCCGCCAGCATGATCCTGCTGTTCAACATCATCGTCGACGCCGCGTACGCCTTCATCGACCCGCGCGTGCGGCTGTCCTAGGAGCACTGTCGTGACCACTCTGACCAAGGAGGCCGGTGCCCCGAACCCGGCCGGTACCGCTCCCCTGCTCTCGGTGCGGGACCTGCACGTCAGCTTCAAGACCGAGGACGGCGTCGTACGGGCCGTGGACGGTCTCTCCTTCGACCTGGAGCGCGGCAGGACGCTCGGCATCGTGGGGGAGTCCGGCTCGGGCAAGTCGGTGACCAACCTGACCATCCTCGGCCTGCACAACCCCATGTTCACCACGATCGAGGGGGAAATCCTCCTGGACGGCCAGGAGTTGACCACGGCCCGCGAGTCCGAACTGGAGAAACTGCGCGGCAACAAGGTCGCCATGATCTTCCAGGACCCGCTCACCGCGCTCTCCCCCTACTACACGGTGGGCCGGCAGATCGCCGAACCGTTCATGAAGCACACCGGCGCCTCGAAGAAGGCGGCCTGGGACCGGGCGGTGGAGATGCTCGGCAAGGTCGGCATCCCCAACCCGAAGGAGCGGGCGAAGGACTACCCGCACCAGTTCTCCGGCGGTATGCGCCAGCGCGCCATGATCGCCATGGCACTGGTCTGCGACCCCGACCTGCTGATCGCCGACGAGCCGACCACCGCCCTCGACGTGACGGTCCAGGCGCAGATCCTCGATCTGCTCAAGGACCTGCAGCAGGAGTTCGGATCCGGCATCGTCTTCATCACCCACGACCTGGGGGTGATCGCCGACATGGCCGACGACATCATGGTGATGTACGCGGGCGGAGCGGTGGAACGCGGCACGGTCGACCAGGTGCTCAGGTCCCCGCGCCATCCCTACACCTGGGGCCTGCTGAACTCGATGCCGCGCCTGGACTCCGACCTCGGCGCCCCGCTCTCCCCGATCCCCGGCACCCCGCCGTCGCTGCTCACCCCGCCGTCCGGCTGCCGCTTCCACCCCCGCTGCGCCTATCCGGAGCGCGTCGAGGGCCAGGGCCGATGTGTGCGCGAGCGTCCGCTGCTGTCGCCGGACCGGGCGTCCGCGTGCCATCTCACGGAGGAGCAGAAACGGACCATTTTCATCGAAGAGATCAAGCCCCGGCTCGGCTAGGCCGTCATGGTCGGCGTAGTCGTCGCAGTCGCTCGTACGTCCTAGGAGGACATCGGCATGAAAGAGGACCTGGTCCTCCCGGCCCCGCGCGAGAAGAGCGCCGGCGCGGACGGGGAGCCGCTGCTGGAGGTCTCCGGGCTGAAGAAGCACTTCCCGGTCAAGGGCGGGTTCCCGATCCGGCGGACCATCGGCGCCGTGCAGGCCGTGGACGGCGTCGACATCGCCGTGCACGCCGGGGAGAGCTTCGGCCTGGTCGGCGAGTCCGGCTGCGGCAAGTCGACCACCGGCCGGCTGATCACCCGCCTGCTGGAGCCGACGAGCGGCACCATCACCTACCGCGGGCAGGACATCAGCCACGCCACGCGCAAGGAACTCGCCCCGATCCGCTCCGAGATCCAGATGATCTTCCAGGACCCGTACTCGTCGCTGAACCCGCGGCAGACGGTCGGCAAGATCATCTCGGGTCCGATGGAGATCAACGACGTCAACCCGCCCGGCGGCCGCGAGAAGCGGGTGCGTGAGCTGCTCGAGATCGTCGGCCTGAACCCCGAGCACTACAACCGGTTCCCGCACGAGTTCTCCGGCGGCCAGCGTCAGCGCATCGGCGTGGCCCGCGCGCTCGCGCTGGAGCCGAAGCTGATCGTCGCGGACGAGCCGGTCTCCGCCCTGGACGTCTCCATCCAGGCGCAGGTGGTGAACCTGCTCCAGAAGGTCCAGCGGGAACTGGGCATCGCGTTCGTCTTCATCGCCCACGACCTGGCGATCGTCCGGCACTTCTCGCAGCGCGTCGCGGTCATGTACCTCGGCAAGATCATCGAGGTGGGCGACCGCGACTCCATCTACACCCGGCCGCGCCACCCCTACACCCACGCCCTGCTGTCCGCCGTCCCCGAGGTGAACCTGGCGGACGAGGACTCCGGCGGGCGCGAGCGCATCCGCCTGGCCGGCGACGTACCGTCCCCCATCTCCCCGCCGTCCGGCTGCCGCTTCCGCACCCGCTGCTGGAAGGCGCAGGACAAGTGCGCGACGGAGGAACCACCGCTGATCCAGATCTCCGGCAACCGCGCGGACCACCTGACGGCATGTCACTTCCCGGAGGAACCGACGATCGAGGCCCGGGACGAGGACATCGTGCTGGACCCGGCATTGGTGGCGCTGGAGGAGGACGCGGACTAGAGCGGACTAGGGCGTGTTTCGAAAGTGGCGTCGTCCGCCCGGAGGGCGGGGTCCGCGGCGTCTGGTGCGGTGCATCGCAAGGCGGAGGGTCGTCCTCGTACCGGGCGTACGGGGACGATCCCGACAACGCGGCGAGGTGCCGTGCCAGGCGTCGCGGACCAGACGGAACTTTCGAAACACGCCCTAGAGCGGACTAGTGCCGCGGCAGGCAACGTTCGCCCCGTCGCGACGCCCGGCACGCTCCCCCACTGCCTCAAGGGCGTGGGAGGTGCCCCCACTCGCCGCACCGGGCACAAACCCACGTACATCCAGTACGAGGGCTTGCACCCGGCACGCCGAGAGCACGCACCGGACGCCGCTCCTCGACGGGCAAGCGTTGCCTGCCGCGGCACTAGCCTGTCTGACGGTTCCCGTCTGTCGCGCGACGCCCGGCACGCTCCCCCCACCGCCTCAAGGGCGTGGGAGGTGCCCCCACTCGTCGCGCCGGCCCCGGACCCGGGTACGTCCGGTACGAGGGGCCTGGGGCCGGCACGCCGAGAGCACGCACGCAACTCCGCGCGGCCGCCTCACGGGGCCGGCCGGGCCACCGTGATGATCTCGGGGCCGGCGGAGGTGACGGGTCCCCGACCCCAGTCGCCGTACTGCTCGACGACCGTCAGCCCGGCGTCGGCCAGACGGCCCGTCAGGGACTCCCGGTCCAGGAACCGCAGCACGCTGTGGCACACCTGCGGGGCCGCCCAGCCGTCGCCGTCGTAGGTCTCCGTGAACCGCACCCGGTCCCCGCTGAGCCCCCCGTCCTGGACCTCGTGCCACACCCGCACCGGCGACCCGTCCTCGGCGGTGATCTCGTACACCCGCTCCGGCACCCATCGCTCCCAGGCCCGGGCGCCCGGGTTCCGGGTCTCGAACACGAACCGTCCGCCGTCCTCGAGGGCCGCTCGCACCCCGCGCAGACAGCTGCGGATCTCCTCGTCGCCGACCAGCTCCTGGAAGGCGTGACCGGTCATGACGACCAGGTCGAACTCACCGTTCCACAACCGGGTCCGCATGTCCCCGAGCACCCACTCGACGTCCGGCTCGGCCCGCCGGGCCTGTACGAGCATGGCGGGGGCCGGATCCAGTCCCATCAGCCGGCCCCGGTGCCCTTCGGCCCGAGCCCGCCGCAGCAATTGCCCGGTGCCGCACCCGATGTCCAGCACCGAGCGGGCCTCGCGCAGCAGACCGAGGTAGAAGTCGTCACCCGGGCCCCAGGGGTGGAGACGGTCGTAGAGCGCGGCGAGCGTGAGATCGGTGAACGCGTGATCTACCACCGCGGCAGTGTGACACAGGCTGTTGGACGGTGTGTCAGTTTCCGGCGCAGTTCTTGAGCGACTCTCAACTACCGTGCCGCAGCGCCTCGATGAAGGAGGACCGACACCGCACCGCTGACGGGCTCGAGGCGGAGTCTGCCGCGAGTGGGCCGCTCGGACAGGCCGAAGGCCCACGCCTTGGGGTGGCGTGGGCCTCGGCCCTGGAAGCGGACGTTCAGCAGGCTCGGGTCAATGGGCCGGTGAAGGTCCGTTCCGCGAGGGGCGGCTGACGGGAAAGGGGTGTGTCAGGCCGCTGCCTCGGGGTCCTTGGAGAGGGTCTCCCCAAAGAGGCGGGGCGCGGGAATCGTCTCCTGCGTCTCAGGGTAGTGGCACGCCGTCAGGTGGCCGGGCTTGTTGCCCTCCACCTGCACCAGCGGCGGCGCCTCCGCCGCGCACTTCTCCGTCGCCTTCCAGCAGCGGGTGCGGAAGCGGCAGCCGGACGGCGGGGAGATGGGGGACGGTACGTCGCCGGCCAGGCGGATGCGCTCGCGCGGCTCGGCGTCCACCGTCGCCTCCGGTACGGCGGACAGCAGGGCCCGGGTGTACGGGTGACGCGGGTTGCCGTACAGGTCGTCGCGGTCGGCGATCTCCACGATCTTGCCGAGGTACATGACCGCGACGCGCTGCGAGAAGTGCCGGACGATCGCCAGGTCGTGGGCGATGAAGACGAACGCGATGCCCAGTTCCCGCTGGACCTTCTGGAGCAGGTTCACCACCTGCGCCTGGATGGAGACGTCCAGGGCGGAGACCGGCTCGTCCGCGACGATCAGCTTCGGCTCCAGCGCGAGCGCGCGGGCCACGCCGATGCGCTGACGCTGGCCGCCGGAGAACTCGTGCGGGAACCGGTTGTAGTGCTCGGGGTTCAGGCCGACGATCTCGAGCAGCTCACGCACCCGCTTCTCGCGGCCGCCGGGCGGGTTGACGTCGTTGATCTCCATCGGACCCGAGATGATCTTGCCGACCGTCTGCCGTGGGTTCAGCGAGGCGTACGGGTCCTGGAAGATCATCTGGATCTCGGACCGGATCGGTGCCAGCGCCTTGCGGCCCGCGTGCGTGATGTCCTGCCCGCGGTAGGTGATCGTGCCGCCGGTCGGCTCCAGCAGGCGGGTGATCAGCCGGCCGGTGGTCGACTTGCCGCAGCCGGACTCGCCGACCAGGCCCAGGCTCTCGCCCTCGGACACCTGGAAGTCCAGCCCGTCCACGGCCTGCACCGCGCCGACCGTGCGGCGGATCGGGAAGCCGCCCTTGATCGGGAAGTGCTTGGTGAGCCCGGAGACGTCCAGGAGGGGGTTCGTGTTGCTCATGATCGTGAAGTCCCGTCCGTCAGTTGTGCCGGGTGGCGGCGAAGTCGGCGAAGAGTTCCCGCTTCTGCTCCGAAGTGAGGTGGCAGGCCGAACCGCGGCCCTGCACGACCTCCAGCAGAGGCTGGTCGCTGGAGCACCTTCCGTCCGCGACCTTCTCCGTGAAGGTGCAGCGCGGGTGGAAGCGGCAGCCGGACGGCGGGTTGAGCAGCGACGGCGGCGAACCCGGGATCGGTGTCAGCGGCACGTCCACCGGCCCGTTCAGGCTCGGCATCGAGTTCAGCAGACCCAGGCTGTAGGGGTGGTCCGGGGTGCGGAGCACCTCCTCCTTGGTGCCGCGCTCCACGCACCGGCCGCCGTACATCACCAGCACGTCGTCCGCGATGTCCGCGATCACGCCGAGGTCGTGCGTGATGAAGATGATCGCCGTGCCGAACTCCTGCTGGAGGTCCTTGAGCAGGTCCATGATCTGGGCCTGGACCGTCACGTCGAGGGCCGTGGTCGGCTCGTCGGCGATCAGCAGTTCGGGGTCGCAGACGAGCGCCATCGCGATCATCGCCCGTTGGCGCATACCGCCGGAGAACTGGTGCGGGTAGTCGTCCACACGGGTGTCCGGCTGGGGGATGCCGACGCGGCGCAGCATCTCGACGGCACGGGCCCGGGCCTCTCGCTTGGAGGCGCCGGTGTGCTTGCGGTACGTCTCGGCGATCTGCGCGCCGATGGTGTGGTACGGCGAGAGAGAGGCCAGCGCGTCCTGGAAGATCATGGACATCTTGTTGCCGCGCAGCTTCTCCAGGGTCCGCTCGGAGGCGGTGAGAAGCTCCTGCCCGTCGAGCAGGACCTCGCCCTCGAGGGCGGTGCGCTCACGGTTGTGCAGGCCCAGGATCGCCAGGTTGGTCACCGACTTGCCGGAGCCGGACTCGCCGACGATGCCGAGGGTCTTGCCCTTCTCCAGGTCGAAGGAGAGCCCGTCGACGGCCTTGACGATGCCGTCCTCGGTGGAGAAGTGCACGCGCAGGTCGCGTACGGAGAGGAAGGGGGTGCTCATCTTGTCTCTCCTTAGGCGAGGCGGACGCGCGGGTCGATGAGGGCGTAGACGGCGTCGACGACGATGTTGAAGACGACGATCGCGCCGGCCGCCACCAGGGTGACACCGAGCAGCATGGGCAGGTCCATGTCCTTCACGGCCTTCACCGAGACGGCGCCGATGCCGTGCAGGCCGAAGGTCTGCTCCGTGATGACCGCACCGCCGAGCAGCGAACCGAGGTCCAGACCGAGGATCGTCACGATCGGGCCCATCGCGCCGCGCCAGGCGAAGCGGAAGAACACCGTGCGCCGGGACAGGCCCTTGGCCCGCGCGGTGCGGACGTAGTCCTCGCTCAGCGTCTCGACCAGCTGCGAGCGGGTCATGCGGGTGTAGTTGGCGGTGAAGATGATCGCCAGTACGAACCACGGCAGTACGAAGCCGCCGAACCAGCCCCCCAGGTTCTGGGTGAAACCGGAGTTGTCGTTCGGGCGGGGCAGGAGGTGCCACTCGTCGGAGAGGTAGAACATCGCGACGATGCCGACGATGTAGATCTGCAGCGACGAACCGATCAGCGAGGCCGAGGAAGCGATCTTGTCCAGCGCCTTGCCCTGCTTGACGGCGGCGATCATGCCGGTGCCGACACCGAAGACGAAGAAGACGACCGCGCTGCCCAGGGCCAGGGAGATCGTGGTCGGGAAGCGGTCCATGATGATGCCCGTGACCGGCTCGCGGTTGATGAACGAGTAGCCGAGGCAGGGCGCGTTGCAGTGCCCGTACGACGCGTAGTCGCGGCCCACGAAGATGCCCTCGAGCCAGTGCCAGTACTGCACCGGCAGCGGGTCGTCGATGCCCAGGTTGTGCTTGACCAGCGCCAGAGTCTGTGGGGTGCAGACCTTGCCGCAGGCGACCCGGGCGGGGTCACGCGGAGCGACATAGAAGAGGAAGAAGGTGATGGCACTGATGATCAGCAGGATCACCGCTGCGCCGAGTGTCCGGCGGACGAGAAAGCGGAACATGGCGATGGGATTCCCTGGGCGACGCCGTGGTGGGGGCGGAGGGGGACGGGCGGGGCGCCGGTGTACGGCGCCCCGCCCCTGGACTGGCTGGGCGTCAGGCCTTCACGTACAGCTTGTACATGACGAACGCCGAGAACTGCGGGTCGAACAGCGCGCCGCCGACCTTCGAGCCGTGCAGGTAGAACCGGCGCTGGAAGGTTTCGGGGATGATCGGCGCCAGCTCCGTCATGATCTTCTTGTCCAGCGCCTCCCAGGCCTTGGCGGCCTTCTGCGGGTCCGGGATGACGGCGTTCTGCTTGATCGCGTCGTTGACCCAGCTGACGTTCAGCTGCGAGACGTTGTTGGAACCGTTGGCGATGGTGGAACCGTCGAACAGCGGCTGCATGACCGTGTAACCGGTGGGCCAGTCCGGGGACCAGCCGAACCACATCACGTCGAAGTTGTTGTTGATCTGCTGGACCTGGTCGTAGTAGCTGGTGGAGTCCACCGGCTTGACGACCGGGTCGAAGCCCGCCGCCTTCAGGGCGTTGGTGATGACGACAGCCGTCTTGGTGTAGGCGTCGTTGCTGCCCTTGGGGTAGGTGTAGACGATCTTCTGGCCGAGCTTGCCGGCCTCCTTCAGCAGCGCCTTGGCCTTCTCCGGGTCGCCCTGCGGCTTCTTCAGCTTGCCGTAGACGTCCTGGTGCTCGTAGCCGAGGATGTCCGGGCTGATGATGGAGGTCGCGTAGTCACCGGCGGCCTGGCCACCGTAGATGCGGCGGATCTGCTCCAGCGGCCAGGCGTAGTTCAGCGCCTGACGCACCTTCGGGTCGGTGATCCGCTTGCAGTTGATGGCGTAGTAGTACAGGCCGGTGAGCAGGCCGTTGATGGTGCGCTGCTTCAGCTGCGGGTCGCCCAGTACCTTCTGCAGGCGCTCGGCCGGGACACCGCTGTACGCCATGACCGCGTACTGGTCGTCGCCGCTTTCGGCGATCAGGCGGTCGGTGGCCGGCAGGGACTCGGTGCCGAACTGGAAGGTGAAGCTGTCCGGGTAGGCGTTGCGGATCGCGTCCGTCGCCGGGTCCCAGTGCGGGTTGCGCACCAGCTTCAGGGACTTGTCGACGGAGTGCTGGGCGATCTTGTAGGGGCCGGCGGAGACCGGGTCCTTGTCGTACTTCTCCTTGGTGTCGTGCGCGACCGGCACGGCGCCGTAGGAGTGCATCGCCAGCGTGAAGTTGAGGTCCGGGCGGGCCACCTTCAGCTTCAGCGTGATGGTCTTCTTCGCCTTGTCGGTGACGATGGAGTCCAGGTGCTGGCCGCTGAACGGACCCTTGTACTTCGACCGGAAGTCGCTGGAGCCGACGAGCGCGGACTGCACGTACTGGGCGCCCTCGGTCGTGAAGCTGGCGAAGCCGCGCTCGATGCCGTGGCGGACGTCCTCGACGGTCAGCTCGCTGCCGTCCTCCCACTTCAGACCGTCCTTCAGGGTGAAGGTCCAGGTCTTGCCGCCGTCGGCCATGGTGCCGGGGTCGGTGGCGAGGTCACCGACCAGCTTCATGGATCCGTCCATGGCGATCTTGTAACCGGTGAGGGTGCGGATGTACAGGTTCCCGACGGTGGAGTTCCAGGAGTAGTAGATCCGCTGCGGGTCCAGGTGGGAGAAGTCGTCCGGACCGATGCCGATGATGTTGCCGCCCTTGCGCGCGCCCGGGATCTCGGGGGCGGGGCCGGTCGAGTCCTCCTTGGTGCCGACGGTCACGCTGCCGGTGTACTTGGTCGTGCCGGCGTGGGCGCCGCTGCCGCTGTTCCCGCCACCTCCGCCGCTGCTGCACGCGGAAAGGACCATGGAGCCGCCGGCCGCGACCGACGTGGCGATGACGAAGTTTCTGCGGGAGAGGGACATGGCTTCCTGCTCTGGTTGAGGAGACGGATACGAGCTGCTCCGGCGGGCCCCGTCGCCCGGGCCGGAAGGTGGAGATGGAGGGGGAGGATCAGCGGCCGGCCTTGGGGTCCAGCGCGTCGCGCACCGAGTCGCCGAGGAGGTTGAAGGCGATGACGAAGATCACCATCGTCAGGCCGGGGAAGAGCATGTACGTGATGTCGTCCTGGTAGTACTTGGACGCGTTCTGGACCATGACGCCCCAGTCGGGCGTCGGGTCGGACAGGCCGACGCCGAGGAAGGCGAGACCGGCCTCGACCGTCACGTACATCGGAAGCGCGAGGGTCGCCTGGATCAGGATCGGCGTCCACAGGTTGGGCAGCAGTTCCTTGAAGATGATGCGCGCCGGGGACGCCCCGGTGACCTTGGCGGCCTCCACGAACTCCCGCTCCCGCAGGGCGAGCACCTCACCGCGCAGCAGGCGGGCGATGGGCGCCCAGCCGAACGCTGTCATGACGGTGATCAGGGAGACGACGATGAGCCAGGTCGGGGTCGCCTGGTCGGGCGCCACCAGGATGGTGAGCAGCACCGGGAAGAAGCCGATGAAGAACAGGGTCTGCGGGAAGGCCAGCAGGATGTCGATGATCCGGCCGACCAGGTAGTCCGTCCTGCCGCCCACGTAGCCGGCGGTGATGCCGATGACCACGCCGAAGACGGCCACGAGCACGGTGGTGGCCGTCGCGATCAGCAGCGAGTTGCGGATGGCGTAGAGCAGGAAAGTGAAGACGTCCCGGCCCAGCTGCGGGTCGATGCCGAACCAGAAGTCACCGCTCATGCCGCCGTTGGGCTTGACCGGGAAACCGAAGTCGTTGAGCAGGCTCGGGTCGTTCTGGCCGTACGTCGTGTACGGGTCCTTCCCGTACACCTTGGCGATCAGCGGCGCGGCGATGCCGATGACGAAGAAGAAGATCACCACGAAGGCGGATATGACGCCCGTCCGGTCCCGCTTGAAGCGGGTCCAGGCCAGCCGTCCCGGGGAGCGGCTCTCGGTGCCCTTCGGGGTGCCGGGCTTCGCCGATGCGGCGCTGTCTTCTTCGGTCACCTCGAGTGCGGCGGCCGGGGAAGGGGATGCGGGGGTGGTCATGATGCTCCGTGCCTTGTGGGTCAAGGCTCCGCAGGGCGCTCCCCTACGGGCTACGCCGGACTTTTTCAACGCAATTCATGCAGGGTCAATAAATTCTCGGTCGCCTTGGTTGCGTCTTTGCGTTCTTTACTCTTGCTTGATCCTTTCGTAGCTACGCGGGTAGCGTGCCGTGATCAATCCGTGCTTCACATCGGGCTAATCGGTCTAATCGGTCAATGTGTTCGTTATACGGATGCGAGCGTGTCGAAATGCGTACATCGACCCGCGGCAATCCAACGTTTCGGCATCGTTGTCCGAAGATCTATTGCGCGCTTGGTCAAGATCGTCTGTGTGTTCGCCCATGACCGTCCATGCCCGGACGGCGCGTCCCTCCAACGGCCCCTGACATCGCGAGGTCGAGGTGCGATATGTGACGTATGGGCAAATATTGACCGGTATCGGGTCGGTGATCGCAGAGGAGGCAGCCATGGGTGGACCCGCGCACGTCCGATGGGCCGCCTGCGTCCTCGCCGCCGGGCTGCTGGCCACCGGGTGCGGGGACCGTGCGGGCTTCGGCGGCGCCGGGGTGCTGACGTCCTCCTGGGGCGACCCGCAGAACCCGCTGGAGCCCACGAACACCAACGAGGTGCAGGGCGGCAAGGTCCTCGACATGATCTTCCGGGGTCTCAAGAAGTACGACCCGAGGACCGGCAAGGCCCGGAACTGGCTCGCTCGGTCCATCGACACCAGGGACTCGCAGAACTTCACGATCAGGGTGAAGGACGGCTGGTCGTTCTCCAACGGCGAGAAGGTGACCGCCCGCTCCTTCGTGGACGCCTGGAACTACGGGGCGAGCCTGAAGAACAACCAGAAGGACGCCTACTTCTTCGCCTACATCGACGGCTACGACAAGGTCCACCCCGACACTGGCGCCCAGACCGCCGACACCCTGTCCGGGCTGCGGATCACCGGGCCGATGACCTTCACCGTCCGGCTCAACCAGAAGTTCTCCAGCTTCCCCGACACCCTCGGCTACGCCGCCTTCGCCCCGCTGCCCCGCGCCTTCTTCACCGACCACGCCGCCTGGCTGAAGAAGCCGGTCGGCAACGGGCCGTACCGGATCGAGTCCTACGCCAGGGGCTCGGCGATGAACCTCAAGAGGTGGGACGGCTACCCCGGCCCCGACAAGGCGCAGAACCTCGGCGTGACCCTCCTGGTCTACACCGACAGCAACACCGCCTACACCGACGTCCTGGCCGGCAACCTCGACCTGGTGGACGACGTGCCCTCCACCCAGCTCAAGAACGTCCGGACCGACCTGAACGGCCGCTACATCAACACCCCGGCCGGCATCCTGCAGACCCTTGCCTTCCCGTACTACGACCCGAGGTGGAACACCAGCGGGGCACGGAAGGTCCGCACCGGCCTGTCCATGGCGATCAACCGCAGGCAGATCACCGAGACCATCTTCCGGGGCACGCGCACCCCGGCCACCGACTGGACCTCACCGGTCCTCGGCACGGCCGGCGGCTACAAGCCCGGACTGTGCGGCCACGCCTGTGACTACGACCCCGTACGGGCGAAGAAGCTCATCCAGGAGGGCGGCGGGATCCCGGGCGGCCAGTTGAAGATCACCTACAACGCGGACACCGGCTCCCACAAGCAGTGGGTGGACGCCGTGTGCAACTCCATCAACAACGCCCTCGGCAACGACAAGGCCTGCGTGGGCAACCCCGTCGGCACCTTCGCGGACTTCCGCAACCAGATCGGGCAGCACAAGATGACCGGTCCCTTCCGGGCCGGCTGGCAGATGGACTACCCGTTGATCCAGAACTTCCTGCAACCGCTGTACTACAGCGGCGCCTCCTCCAACGACGGCACGTGGTCGAACAAGCGGTTCGACCGGCTCGTCGACCGGGCCAACGCCGAGACCGGCCAGGCCGCGGCCGTCCGCCTCTTCCAGCAGGCCGAGGAGGTCGTCCGCGACAACATGGCGGCCATCCCGCTCTGGTACCAGAACGGCAGCGCCGGCTACTCCTCCAGGCTCTCGCACGTCGCGCTCAACCCGTTCAGCGTGCCGGTCTACAACGAGATCAAGGTCGGCTGAGCGGTCATGGGACGCTACGTCGCGCGGCGGCTGCTCCAGATGATCCCGGTGTTCATCGGATCCACCCTGCTGATCTTCCTCATGGTCAACGTGATGGGCGATCCCATCGCCGGCCTGTGCGGCGAGCGGGCCTGCGACCCGGCGACCGCCGCCCAGCTGAAGCGGGAGTTCGGCTTGGACAAGCCGCTCTGGCAGCAGTACGCGACCTACATGGGCAACCTCTTCACCGGCGACTTCGGCACCGCCTTCAACGGCCAGAAGGTCACCGAGCTGATGGGCACGGCGTTCCCCGTCACCATCCGGCTGACGATCGTCGCCATCCTCTTCGAGATCCTCGTCGGCGTGTCACTCGGCGTCCTCACCGGTATGCGGCGCGGCCGGCCGGTCGACACCGGGGTGCTGCTGGCCACCCTGGTGGTGATCTCCGTGCCCACCTTCGTCACCGGCCTGCTGCTCCAGTTGCTGCTCGGCATCAGGTGGCAGTGGATCAGCCCCTCCGTGCACTACGGGAGCTACGACGAGCTGATCGTGCCCGGCCTGGTCCTCGCCTCCGTCTCCCTCGCCTACGTCACCCGGCTGACCCGCACCTCCATCGCCGAGAACAAGCGGGCCGACTACGTGCGCACGGCGATCGCCAAGGGCCTGCCCCGGCGCCGGGTCGTCGTCCGGCACCTGCTGCGCAACTCGCTGATCCCCGTGGTCACCTTCATCGGCGCCGACATCGGCGCACTGATGGGCGGGGCGATCGTCACCGAGCGGATCTTCAACATCCACGGCGTCGGCTTCCAGCTCTACCAGGGCATCCTGCGCCAGAACACCCAGACGGTCGTCGGCTTCGTGACCGTCCTCGTGCTGGTCTTCCTCGTGGCCAACCTCCTCGTCGACCTGCTGTACGCCGTCCTCGACCCGAGGATCCGCTATGCCTGAGCAGCCGTACGAGCCGGAGGGCGCGATCGCCGGGACCGGCATGGGGGGCGCGATGGACCTGGGCGCGAGCGAGGCCACCACGCTGGAGCGGACGCCGGGCGGCCCGGCGGGCACCGGGCCCGCGGGCAGGCCCCGGTCCCTGTGGTCCGACGCCTGGCGGGACCTGCGCCGCAACCCGGTCTTCCTGGTCTCCGCCGCGGTGATCCTCTTCCTCGTCTTCATCTCCCTGTGGCCGTCGGCGATCGCCTCCGGCAGCCCCCTGAAGTGCGACCTCGCCAGGGCCCAGGACGGCGCGGGACCGGGAGCGCCCTTCGGGTACGACGGCCAGGGCTGCAACGTGTACACGCGCACGGTGTACGGCGCCCGTACGTCCGTCACGGTGGGCGTGCTCGCGACGCTCGGGGTGGCCGTCCTCGGCTCGGTGCTGGGCGCGCTGGCCGGCTACTTCGGCGGTGTCTGGGACTCGGTCCTGTCCCGGATCACCGACATCTTCTTCGCCATCCCGGTCGTCCTGGGCGGTCTCGTCCTGCTCTCCGTGGTCACCAGCAACACGGTGTGGCCGGTCATCGGCTTCATGGTCCTGCTCGGCTGGCCGCAGATCGGCCGCATCGCGCGCGGCTCGGTCATCACCGCCAAGCAGAACGACTACGTCCAGGCCGCCCGCGCCCTCGGCGCGTCCGACTCCCGCATCCTGCTGCGCCACATCGCGCCGAACGCCGTGGCCCCGGTGATCGTGGTGGCGACCATCGCGCTGGGCACGTACATCGCGCTGGAGGCGACGCTGTCGTACCTCGGCGTGGGACTCAAACCGCCCAGCGTCTCCTGGGGCATCGACATCTCGGCCGCCTCCCCCTACATCCGCAACGCCCCCCACGCCCTCCTGTGGCCCTCGGGCGCTCTGGCCGTCACGGTCCTGGCCTTCATCATGCTCGGCGACGCGGTCCGCGACGCCCTGGATCCGAAGCTGAGGTGAGGGACGTGCCGTGCGAAGCGCGTGCCGGGCAGGGCGGACCGTGGGCGCCGGGAGGCGTGGGGTGCGCCCTGCCGGTGCCCGCGGGAGGGGCGGCACGCGGCACGCGGTCCCCCGTCATGCCGGGCGACGCGGTCCGCGACGCCCTCGACCCGAAGGTGAGGTGAGGGTGGCGTGCTGCTCGAAGTACGGGATCTGCGGGTGGAGTTCCGGACCCGGGACGGGGTCGCGCATGCCGTCAACGGGGTGAGCTACGAGGTGGACGCGGGGGAGACCCTGGCCGTGCTCGGGGAGTCGGGGTCGGGCAAGTCCGTCACCGCACAGGCCGTGATGGGGATCCTCGACATGCCGCCGGGCCGCATCACCGGCGGGCGGATCCTCTTCCGGGGGCACGATCTGCTGCGGATGAAGGAGCAGGAGCGGCGGAAGATCCGGGGCGCCGGCATGGCGATGATCTTCCAGGACGCCCTGTCGGCCCTCAACCCCGTCCTGTCCGTGGGCGACCAGCTGGGCGAGATGTTCGTCGTGCACCGTGGGATGTCCCGGAAGGACGCGCGGGCCAGGGCCGTGGAGCTGATGGAACGGGTGCGCATCCCGGCCGCCGCCCAGCGGGTACGGGGCTACCCCCACCAGTTCTCCGGCGGCATGCGCCAGCGCATCATGATCGCCATGGCGCTGGCCCTGGAACCGGCGCTGATCATCGCCGACGAGCCGACGACGGCGCTGGATGTCACCGTGCAGGCCCAGGTGATGGATCTGCTCGCGGAGCTGCAGCGCGAGTACCGCATGGGGCTCATCCTCATCACCCACGATCTGGGTGTCGTGGCGGACGTCGCCGACCGGATCGCGGTGATGTACGCAGGGAAGATCGTGGAGTCCGCGCCCGTCCGTGACATCTACAAGGCGCCGGCCCACCCCTACACCCGTGGCCTGCTCGACTCCATCCCGCGTCTGGACCAGAAGGGCCGTCAGCTGTACGCCATCCAGGGTCTGCCGCCGAACCTGATGGACATCCCGCCGGGCTGTTCCTTCCACCCGCGCTGCCCGATGGCCAGGAACGTCTGCCGCACCGACGTACCCCCGCTGTACGAGGTCTCCGGCACCCGCGGCAGCGCCTGCCACTTCTGGAGGGAGTGCCTCGATGACCTCGACCACCTCGGTGACTGAGCCGATCCTCGACGTGTCCGGGCTGGTCAAGCACTACCCGCTGACCCGGGGCGTCCTGTTCAGGAAGCAGGTCGGCGCGGTGAAGGCCGTCGACGGCGTCGACTTCACCCTCGGCAAGGGCGAAACGCTCGGCATCGTCGGCGAGTCGGGCTGCGGCAAGTCGACGGTCGCCAAGATGCTGTGCAACCTGGAGCGGCCGACGGCGGGGTCCATCCGGTTCAAGGGCGAGGACATCACCCGTCTGTCCGGCCGCGCGCTGAAAGCCGTGCGCCGGAACATCCAGATGGTCTTCCAGGACCCGTACACCTCCCTCAACCCCAGGATGACGGTCGGCGACATCATCGGTGAGCCGTACGACATCCATCCCGAGGCCGCGCCCAAGGGCGACCGCCGCCGCCGGGTCCAGGAGCTGCTCGACGTGGTCGGCCTCAACCCCGAGTACGTCAACCGCTACCCGCACCAGTTCTCCGGCGGTCAGCGCCAACGCATCGGCATCGCCCGGGGGTTGGCGCTGCGCCCGGAGGTGATCGTCGCCGACGAGCCGGTGTCCGCCCTCGACGTGTCGGTCCAGGCCCAGGTCGTCAATCTGCTGGCCCGGCTCCAGTCGGAGTTCGACCTGTCCTACGTCTTCATCGCGCACGACCTGTCCATCGTCCGGCACATCTCCGACCGGGTCGGTGTCATGTACCTGGGCCGGATCGTGGAGATCGGCCGGGACGCCGAGATCTACGACCACCCCACGCACCCCTATACGCAGGCGCTGCTCTCGGCGGTCCCGGTCCCGGACCCCGAGGCACGGGAACGCCGGGAGCGGATCATCCTCAGCGGAGACGTGCCGTCCCCGACGAACGTCCCCTCTGGCTGCCGCTTCCGCACCCGCTGCTGGAAGGCGCAGGAGCGCTGCGCCCGGGAGGTGCCGGCGCTCGCGGTCCCGGCCGCCTTCCGTGGCACGTCCGGCCCGGCGGCCCATGACTCCGCCTGTCACTTCGCCGAGGAGAGGCAGGTGGTTCCGATGGAGGGCACCTACGGCAACGGGCCGGGGTGACATGGTGCACCCCGGCCCGTTCACGGCACCCGCACGGCCGTACGCTGGTCAGCCTCCCGCGTCCGTATATCGGTACCGCTTCCGTGGAGTTGCCTGGGTGTTACGACCGTTCACGGCCGCTGGGCCGGTTGCGGCAGTGAACGCCGGATGAAGTCCAGCTGCAGCCGCAGCAGGTTCTCCGCGACGGTCTCCTGCGGGGTCATGTGCGTCACCCCGGACAGCGGCAGCACCTCGTGCGGGCGGCCCGCGGCGAGCAGAGCGGAGGACAGCCGCAGGGAGTGGGCGACGACCACGTTGTCGTCCGCCAGCCCGTGGATGATCATCATCGGGCGGTGCGGCTCGGCCGGGTCGACCAGGCCCGCGTCGCCGATCACCGAGTTGCGGCGGTAGACCTCCGGCTGCTCGTCCGGCAGGCCCAGGTAGCGCTCCTGGTAGTGGGTGTCGTAGAGCCGCAGGTCGGTGACCGGGGCGCCGACGACCGCCGCGTGGAAGACGTCGGGTCGGCGCAGCACCGCCAGCGCCGCCAGATAGCCGCCGAAGGACCAGCCCCGGATCGCCACCCGGCCCAGGTCCAGCGGGAACTGCCCGGCGAGCGCCTGCAGCGCGTCCACCTGGTCCTCCAGCACGGTGGCCGCCACCTCGTCCCGGATCGACTTCTCCCAGGCCGGGGAGCGCCCCGGAGTGCCCCGGCCGTCGGCCACGATCACCGCGAAGCCCTGGTCGGCGAACCACTGGGAGGTCAGGTGGGGGTTGTGCGCGGCGACCACCCGCTGGCCGTGCGGGCCGCCGTAGGGGTCCATGAGGACGGGCAGGGGAGTGTCGCCGTGGTAGTCCCGTGGCATAAGCACGGCGCACGGAATTTGACGTGCGCCCCCCAGGGTCAGCGTTACGCGGGGGGACAAACCGGGATCTTCGGCGTACGAGTGGACAGTCGCCGCCGGTTTTCCGTCACGCAGTACCTGGACCCGCGAGCCCGGAATGGCCGGAGTCGCGGACACCAGCACGGTAACGCTTCCGGCGCGCACCGCCGTGTGCACCCCGGGTTCCTGCGACACGCGCTCCACGCCGAGTTCGTTCACGCGGTACACGTGGATCTCGCCGACCTCGGGGGCCTCCGCCTCCTCGCCCGCGGAGGCGGATACCAGTACGTCGTCGGCGCCCACGTCCAGCACCGCCCGGATGTGCAACTGACCGCTGGTCAAGGGCCGTTCACCGACCGTCAGCACCCGTGCGCCGCCCTCGTCCGCGATCCGCACGAGCTGCCCGGAGGGGCTCCAGCAGGGCACTCCGGCGAACAGTTCAAGCCAACTTGGATCTTCGTCCGCATGCACCATGCGCGTCTCCCCGGTGTCCGGGTCGACCGCCAGGAACAGCTGGCTGCGCTGGTCCCTCGACTGCACGAGCAGCAGCGGCGCACCCGCCGCTGACCAGTGCACACGCGCCAGATAAGGATAGCGCGAGCGGTCCCACGCCACCTCCGTGCGCTCCCCGTCGAGGCCGACCACGAACAGCCGCACGTCCGCGTTCGGGGTGCCCGCCGCCGGGTACGCGACGTCGCGTGGCTCACGCTCCGGGTGGGCCGGGTCGGCGATCCACCACCGCCGCACCGGCGTGTCGTCCACCCGCGCCACGAGCAGCCGCTGCCCGTCCGGTGCCCACCAGAAGCCCCGCGAACGCTCCATCTCCTCGGCCGCGATGAACTCCGCGAGGCCGTAGGCGACCCGTCCCGGACCGTCCGCGGGCTCCGGCTCGGCGAGTGCCCGGTCGCCCTCGCCCTCGGCCCCCACGACCCGCAGTGCGCCGTCGGTGACGTACGCGACGTGCCGGCCGTCGGGGGAGGGGCGCGGGTCGATCACCGGTCCCGGGACCCGGAGTTCGCGCGTCGTGCCGGCCCGCAGCTCGGCCGTGAACAGCCGCCCCGACAAGGCGAAGGACGCCAGCTCCACGGCCGTGTCGGTGGCATACCCGACGATGCCGGCACCCCCCTCCCGGCTGCGCTCCCGGCGTGCGCGTTCCTCGGGGGAGAGCTCTTCCGACGCGCCGCCGAGGAGGGCGCCCGGGTCCGCCGCGAGGCGCTCTTCGCCCCCCGGGAGATCCATGATCCACAGGGAGTTGGCCCGGTCGGTGCCGGAGCCGGAACGGAGGAACGCGACACGCGCACCGTCGGGTGCCACCGTGAACGCACGCGGCGCGCCGAGGGTGAACCGCTGGGTCCGGGCGTGCCGACGGGGGAAGGAGTCAGACTCGGTCGTCATACCCCGACCATATTGGCCATGCGCCCCCTTGTGCGGCCGTGCGCCGAGCGATGCGCGAGTACGGATAGTTATGATCACTACCGCTGTGTGGGTATCAACCTGCTGGCGTCTGCATGGATTTGCTCAACTGATCTGGATCTCACGATCTTTGGAGGTGAGCCGCCGTGGCACTCTCGATTTCGGCGGTGGTGCTGCTGGCGATCATCGTCTTCCTGCTCATCAAGAAGTCGGGACTGAAGGGCGGCCACGCCGTCGTCTGCATCCTGCTCGGCTTCTACCTCGCCTCCTCGACCGTCGCGCCCACGATCAGTCAACTGACCACGAACGTCGCCAGCATGATCAGCAGCATCAAGTTCTGACCGGACCCGCGTCCCCGGCGGCCGCATCGTCACCCGGACCGTCTCCTGCAACCACCCGACGGCCCGGCGCCGCCCCTTCGCCGGTCCCGGCTGCGCCACCCGGCGATCGGCAGGACCCGCGACCGCACAGGCACCGGTGCAGCGCTCCCCCGCACCGGCCCCGAACCGCTCCTCGCCGTACCACGGCCGTCCTGCGCCGCGCCCGCCCTCCTCCGGACCGCCGCCGACCTTCTCGCCGACCTGCGCCACGATCCACGTCGACGCATCGGTCACCAGGATGCGCGACCACCTGATGATGGGCATCCCGGTTGACGCGGTCCTCGACCCCCGCACGGGCGAGGGCGCCGTGCTCGGCGACGTCCACGCCACCCCCCGACGGCCCTCCGCTGCGCCACCCGCAAGGACTTCGTCCACGGCGAGGACGTCACCGTCGCCGACTGGACCATTCCGACCGACGGCCTACCGCGCTACCAGGACGAGAGCACGCGACAGCGACGGCCAGGTGGTGACTGCCGGGAGCCCGGCCGCCTCGTAGGGTGGAGCCATGACGGAACTCCCCGCCCGGCGTCTTCTCCTGGTGCACGCGCACCCGGACGACGAGTCGATCAACAACGGCGCGACCATGGCCCGATACGCGGCCGAGGGCGCGCATGTGACCCTCGTCACCTGCACCCTCGGGGAGCGGGGCGAGGTCGTCCCGCCGCAGCTGCGGCATCTGGCCGGCCCGGCGCTGGGCGCGCACCGGCGGGGCGAGCTGACCGCCGCCGTACGCGCGCTCGGCGTCTCGGACGCCCGGCTGCTCGGCGGGGCGGGACGGTACGGCGACTCCGGGATGATGGGCATCGCGGACAACGACGACCCCGGGTGCTTCTGGCGGGCCGACGTGGACGAGGCCGCCGGGCATCTGGTGGAAGTGATCCTCGACGTCCGGCCCCAGGTCCTGGTGACGTACGACGACAACGGCGGTTACGGCCATCCGGACCACATCCAGGCCCACCGCGTCGCCATGCGCGCCGTCGACCTCGCGGCCGAACGCGGCCACCGCATTGCCAAGGTGTACTGGAACCGCGTCCCGCGCTCGGTCGCCGACGCCGCCTTCGCCCGCCTCCAGGACGAGCTGCCCGCACTGCCCTTCGAGAAGAGCGGCAGCGTGGCCGACGTGCCCGGCGTGGTCGACGACGCCCGGGTCACCACCGCCGTCGACGGCTCCGCGTTCGCCTCCGCGAAGGCCGCCGCGATGCGCGCCCACGTCACCCAGATCGAGGTGGCCGAGCCGTACTTCGCGCTCTCCAACGAGCTGGCCCAGCCGCTGTTCACCACCGAGTACTACGAGCTGGTGCGCGGCACGGCCGTGCCCGGGGAGACCGACCTGTTCGCCGGCGTCGAGGAGGCGACGGCATGAGCGCCCACGGACCCGGCTCGCTGCTCGCCCAGCCGCTCGGCCGGCCCTCGGCCGGACGGGTCGCCGCGCACCTGGG
This sequence comes from Streptomyces sp. NTD91, assembly GCF_059510455.1. NCBI lineage: Bacteria > Bacillati > Actinomycetota > Actinomycetes > Kitasatosporales > Streptomycetaceae > Streptomyces > Streptomyces sp. NTD91. The sequence goes on along the minus strand of NZ_JCAJZW010000025.1, from coordinate 37,977 downwards.
CCTGTTCCTGCTCGGCGCCGTCGTCGGGCTGGCCGGGGCCCTCGTGCAGGCCGCCTGGTTCCCCGGGGGGCTGCTGCTCGCCCTCGTGGGCGCGGCCGGGCTGTTCCTCGGCGGTGCGTACGCCACCGGCGGCCGCGGCGGGGCGGTCGCGCCGGGCGCGGGCTGGATCATCACCGTCATCCTGCTCACCACCGCGCGCCCGGAAGGCGACTTCCTGTTCGGCGCGGGAATCGGCTCCTATCTCTTCCTGCTCGGCGGCATGGCTCTCGCTGTGATCTGCGCCACCGTCGGCGTCGGGCGGCAAACCCGCAGCGGTCGCGCCCGACTTGCCAAGTGACGTACCACTTCGCCGTGGGACGCACGTGCGAGTCCGGTGTGGGTTTCCTCAGCGGTCATGGGATAAGCGGCAGAAGTGGCCAGTATGGTGGTGCGCGCCGCCGAGCCGCCCGAGCAGGTTGAGGTCGACACGGGCGGCGAAGCCAACTGGGAGAACCTGCCTTGAGTCGTGAAACTGACACTCCGTCCACCGGGCCCAACGGGCGCGGCGGAGCCGCGTACCCCTCCGGCACGCCGCCGTACGGGACCCCCATGGCTTCCGGCGACGGTACGGACGCGGGCCGTTCGGCCACGCGGCCGGAGGAGAAGAAGACAGAGACCACGCTGACGACCCGGATCCGCATCAACATCCCCGGGTCCCGGCCCATTCCGCCGGTCGTGGTGCGCAAGCCCGTCGCGGAGAGCGGCGCCGCCGGGGACGAGGCGCCCGCCGCCGACACCCGGCCCGCGCCTGCTCCCGTCGTTGAGGCCTCCGCCGAACCCGCGCCCCGGGCCGAGGAGAAGACCAGCGACTGGTTCGCGCCACGCAAGTCCTCCGCTCCCAAGGGCGGTCCGGGCGGCGGTGGCACGAACGGAGCAGGAATGTCCGTTGGTTCCGGTTCGCCCACCAGTGCGTCGGGCACCCGCCCGAGTGGTCCGGAAGTACCGGGTACGGCCGGTACCACCGGCGCACGCCCGGGTGGCGGGCGGCCCGCCGGCGGCCGTCCCGGTGGCGTGGTCGGCTCGATGAGCGTGCCGGGCGCCCGCTCCGGCGCCACGAACGGCAAGGGCCTGCCCGGCGCCACCGGTGGCCCCGTCGCCCCCGGACACGGCGGCGGGACCGGCTCCTTCGACGTGACCGAGGCCCTGAACGCGGGCCCGCTCGGCAACGGCTCCCGCCCCGGCGGCCCGGGCGGCCCCGGCGGCGAACCGCGCCGCGACGACCTGCCGTACTTCGCGGAGAACGCCGACCAGGACGGCTTCGGCGGCACCCCCGACGCGAGCCGGAGCGGTTTCCCGGGCACCGGCTCGAACGATCGCGACGGTTTCGGCGCCACGACGGGCAGCGGCCCGGCGGGAGCCGGCGGCCTGGGCGGCCCCGGCGGGCCCAGCGGCTTCAACGGCCCGCACGGCCACGGCGGTCCCGGCGGCCCGCAGGGCCCGGCAGGCCCCACCAGCGGCCCGGTCACGGGCGACGGCCCCCTCGCCCCGTCGGCCGGCGAGGCGTTCGACGGCGGCCCCTTCGCCGGGGACGGCTACGCCGCGCCCGGCGGCCAGGGCCCCAAGCCGCCCCGCAGCGCCCTCGCCGACATCGCCGACCTCGAAGGTCCCGCGGGCCCGGGCGGCCCCGGTGCGACCGTCGCCGGCCCCACCGGGCTCGGCCCCGGCGGCGGGCTCAGCGACGACACCGCGATCCTCACCCCACAGAAGCCGGCCCCCGAACCGGGCACGCCCGGCTTCCGCCCCACCGGCAACGTCTCCGGACACACCGTCACCAGCGGCATCCCGGTCGTGCCCGGCGCCGGCGGCTCCCCGTTCGGCGGCCCCTCCTCCGACGGTCCGGCCACGCCGTCCGCGTCCGCACCGTCAAGCGCCCCCAAGGCGCAGGCCAAGCCGAACAAGAAGGGCCGCAGCAAGCTGGTGCTGCTGGGCGTCGGCGTGGTCGTCGTCGCGGGTGGCGCGTACTGCGCCGGACTGCTGATGAACCGCACCGACGTGCCCAAGGGCACGACGGTCCTCGGCCTGGACATCGGCGGCGGCACCCGTGACGACGCCGTCAAGAAGCTGGACGACGCCTTCGGCGACCGGGTCCACAAGCCGCTGAAGCTCGATGTCGGCGGCAGGACGGTCAGCATCACCCCCGACAACGCCGGGCTCCAGTTCGACTTCCAGGACACCGTGAGCAAGGCCGCGACCAGTGACTACAACCCGGTGCACGTCATCGGCTCGCTCTTCGGACAGAAGCGGGTGATCGAGCCGTCGATGCCCGTGGACGAGGAGAAGCTCCAGGCCGCCCTGCAGCAGGCCGGCGGCGGCTCCGGCTCGGTCGTCGAGGGCGGCATCGACTTCAAGCCGGGGCGGGCGGTCGCCGTCTACGGCAAGGCGGGCAAGGCCATCGACGCGGGCCGGTCGACCCAGGCGGTCGAACAGGCCTACCGCACCCTGGTGGAGACGGGCACCGCGACCCCCGTCACCGTCCCGACGACCACCAGGCAGCCGACGGTGTCGAACGCCGAGGTCGACCGCGAGATGAAGGAGTTCGCGGAGCCGGCGATGTCGGCCAAGGTGACCGTGGAGGCGGGCGCGGGTCACGTGGTGCCCATGAGCCCGGAGAAATCCCTCTGGAAGTTCCTCAGGGTGGTGCCCACCGTGGACGGCAAGCTGGTCGACAAGCCCGACCTGGCCGCGCTGAAGCAGCTCTACGGCGGCGCCTTCGACGGCGTGCTCATCACCCGCGGCACCGGCAAGAAGACGGCGGTCACCCCGCAGGACGTCTATGTCGCCCTGCGCCAGGCCCTGATGAGCAGGACCAACCGGGTGGCGGTCATCCAGACCAACCCGAGCTGACAGGGACACACGCGGAGGAAGGGGGCGCCCCGTTCACCGGGGGCCCCCTTCGCCGTACTGTCACCCGGCCCGTATGACATCTGTCATCCGGCAGTCAGGACCCCCGACACTGCCCCGCGCCGGCCCGCGCCGCGACCATGGATGCCATGACGACAACTGCGGCACCGGCCACCACCACCCCGGTGGTCGGCTTCGACCAGGTGACCAAGGCGTACGGGAGCGTCAGGGCTGTCGACGGGCTCTCGCTCCGGCTGTACCCGGGCGAGACCGTCGCCCTCCTCGGCCCGAACGGAGCCGGCAAGTCCACCACCCTCGACCTGCTCCTCGGCCTCAAGCACCCCGACGGCGGCACGGTGAGCCTGTTCGGCGGCGCCCCCCGTGACGCGATCGTCTCCGGGCGGGTCGGCGCCATGCTGCAGAGCGGCGGGCTGATGGACGAGGTCACCGTCGAGGAGCTGGTGAAGCTGTCCTGCGCGCTGCACCCGAAGCCGTACAAGGCGGCCGACGTGATGGCCCGCGCAGGCATCGCGCAGATCGCCGACCGGAAGGTCAACAAGCTCTCCGGCGGTCAGTCCCAGCGCGTCCGGTTCGCGCTCGCCACCGCGGGCGACAGCGACCTGATCATCCTGGACGAGCCGACCACCGGCATGGACGTCTCCGCCCGCCAGGCCTTCTGGGCCACCATGCGCGAGCAGGCCGACCAGGGCCGTACCGTCCTGTTCGCCACCCACTACCTCGAAGAGGCCGACGCGATAGCGGACCGTGTCCTGGTGCTGCACCGCGGGCGGCTCCTCGCCGACGGCACCGCCGCCGAGATCAAGGCGAAGGCGGGCGCCCGACGGGTCGCCTTCGACCTGGACGGCGAGATCGACGAGGCCGCCCTGCGCGCCCTGCCCTTCCTCACCTCGATCGACGTGTCCGGCCAGACCGTGCGCATCCAGTCGTCCGACGCCGACGCCACCGTGCACGCCCTGTACGGCCTCGGTGTCTACCCCCGCAACCTCGAAGTCGCCGGACTCGGTCTGGAGCAGGCCTTCGTCGCCATCACGGAGGCCGAGGAGGCCAAGCAGTCATGAACGCCCTGATCAAACTGGAACTGGCCCGCGCCTTCCGGAACAAGAAGTTCCTGTTCTTCTCGGTGCTCTACCCCTCGATCCTCTTCCTGATCTTCTCCAGCAGCTCCGGCTCCACCTCGAAGGTCGACGGCACCGGCCTGACCGTCGCCACCTACCTGATGGTCTCCATGGCCTCCTTCGGTGCGCTGACCGCCGTCCTGATGGGCAACAGCGAGCGCATCGCCAAGGAGCGCGAGAGCGGCTGGGTACGGCAGCTGCGGCTGACCTCGCTGCCGGGACGCGGCTACGTCCTCGCCAAGACCGCCAGCGCCGCCGTGGTGAGCCTGCCGTCGATCGTCGTGGTGTTCCTGGCCGCCGCCGTGATCAAACACGTCCACCTGGACCCCTGGCAGTGGGCCGCCCTCACCGGGGTCATCTGGGCCGGCAGCCTCGTCTTCGCCGCGCTCGGCGTGGCCATCGGCTACATCGCCTCCGGGGACGCGGTCCGCCCGATCACCATGATCATCTATTTCGGTCTGTCGATTCTCGGCGGCCTGTGGATGCCTTCCACCACTTTCCCCAAGGTGTTGCAGGACATCGCGAAGTGGCTGCCCACGCACGCGTACGCTGCACTGGGGCGGTCGATCGAGCAGAGCCAGGCCCCGCACGCCACGGACATCGCGGTCCTCGCTGTCTACTTCGTCCTGTTCGCGGGCGGCGCGGCCTGGCTGTACCGGAAGGACACGCTGAAGGCGTGAGCACGATGACGGAAGACCAGCAGACCCGCGAGCGGGGGCCGGAGCACCAGGTGCGGATCGGCCAGGGGCCGCGCAACCGGCGCGAGCTGACGGCCAAGACACTGTGGATCGGGGTCTGGCTGGTCTTCCTCAGCTCCCCGGCCGAGGACCTGGCCTCCGGCCGTCACACCACGGGCGCCACGGTCGCCGGCGCGCTCGGCCTCGCCGCCTTCGTCGCCGCCTACCTGACGCTGGTCTTCCGGAACATCGGTCGGCCGTTCGCCCCCCGCGTCGTCGTCTCCCTGCTCGCGGTCCTCGCCGTCCTCGCCCCCCTGCTGACGTACAGCCTCGGCGGCGCGTGGCTCGGCCTGTTCGTCTACCTGTCGGTCGCCTGCGGGGCGACCCTGCCGGTCCGGGCCGCGTTCTGGGTGATCCCGGCGGCGACCGTGACGATGTACCTGGCCGGAATGCACTGGGACGTGAAGCCGGACGAGAGCCTGCTCCTCGTCCCGCTGATCGGGTTCGCGATGGTCGGTGTCGGCCAGCTCATCCGTACGACCGTCGAGCTGCGGAAGGCGCGGGCCACCGTTGCCCACCTCGCCGCGAACGAGGAGCGGCTGCGGCTCGCCCGGGACCTGCACGACCTGCTCGGTCACTCGCTCTCCCTGATCACGCTGAAGAGCGAGCTGGCCGGCCGGATGCTGCCCGACCATCCCGACAAGGCGGCCCGGCAGGTCGCCGACATCGAGCAGGTCAGCCGGCAGGCGCTGGTCGACGTGCGCGAGGCCGTCACCGGGTACCGGCGCCCCCGGCTCGCCGCCGAACTCGCCGGCGCCCAGGTCGCCCTGACCGCCGCCGGCGTCGCCGCCGAGGTGCCCGCCGAGCTCGACCTCGACGGGGTACCCGAGCCGTCGGAGTCCGCGCTGGCCTGGGCGCTGCGCGAGGCGGTCACCAACGTGGTCCGGCACAGCGGCGCCGAGAAGTGCCTCGTCCAGCTCGGCCGGCGGCAGACCCTCGACGGCGCGATGCTCGAACTCTGCGTGGAGGACAACGGATCCGGCGGCGCCGGCGGCCTCCCGGGCAACGGTCTGACCGGGCTCATGGAGCGGCTGGAGAAGGCCGGCGGCACTCTGGAGGCGGGCCGGACCAAGCACGGTTTCCGGCTCGTCGCCCGCGTCCCTGCGGCCCCGCCCGGGGACGTAGGATCCGGGGCATGACGAGCACGATCAAGGTCCTGCTGGCCGAGGACCAGTCGATGGTCCGCGAGGCCCTGGCCGCGCTGCTCGGCCTCGAGGACGACATCGAGGTCGTCGCCCAGGTCGCGCGCGGCGACCAGGTGGCGGCGGCCGTCGGCGCGCACGGCGTGGACGTGGCGCTGCTCGACATCGAGATGCCCGGCTGCACCGGCATCGAGGCGGCCGCCCGGGTCCACCGCGAGTTCCCGCACGTCAAGCTGGTCGTCCTCACCACCTTCGGCCGCCCCGGCTATCTGCGCAGCGCCATGGAGGCGGGCGCCGACGCCTTCCTCGTCAAGGACGCCCCGGCCGCGCAGCTCGCCGAGGCGATCCGCAAGGTGCTGGCCGGCGAGCGGGTCATCGACCCCACGCTCGCCGCCGCCGCGCTCGCCGAGGGCGCCAACCCGCTCACCGAGCGCGAACGCGAGGTGCTCCGGGCGGCGGCCGACGGCTCCACCAACGCCGAGCTGGCCGAGGCCCTCCACCTGTCCCAGGGCACGGTGCGCAACTACCTCTCCACGGCCATCCAGAAACTGGCGGTGCGCAACCGGGCGGAAGCGGTGCGGACGGCGCGGGAGAAGGGATGGCTGTGACGGCTCAGTTGAGCATCGCCCGTGCGGTGTGCGCCTGTTGCCGTACCTTCTGCGCGGACGACTCGTCCACCACCTCGATCAAGTCGGCGTAGTTCTCCAGCTCTTCCGCCCCCGAGGCGAACTCCCCGCGCTGTACCAGGAGCTGACCGCGTTCGTAGCGCAGCCGGGCCGGGTGTGCGGGCACCAGCAGCGCCAGTTCCACGGCCCACAGGGCCACGTCCGAGCGCTCGGGACGGGCGGCGGCCCATGCCCGGATGTTGTTCAGGATCCGCTGGACGACCTCCAGCGGCGCCGCGGGCTGCAGCATCGAGGCGTCCAACGGCGCCCCCGTGGCCCCCACCACCAGCATCTCGGCGTCGCTCCCGGCCAGCACCCGCCCCCCGTCGAACGGGTCGGCCAGCACCTGCTCCTCGGCCGGCCCGAAGCCGACCACGAAGTGCCCCGGCAGCGCGACCCCGTACACCGGTGCGCCCGCCCGCCGCGCGACCTCCAGCCACACCACCGACAGCAGGATCGGCAGCCCGCGCCGCCGGCGCAGCACCTCGTGCAGCAGGGAGGACTCGAGCCGCTGGTAGTCGCCGGGCGTGCCGTGGAAGTCGTGGCGCGCGCCGAGCAGCCGCCGTACGGCCTCCGCCCAGGCCCCCGGCCCGCCCGGCCGGTACGGCAGCTCGCCCGCGAGCCGGTCCAGCTCCAGCTGCGAGGCGTCCATCCCGGCCTCGTCCAGCGAGCGGTCCGCCCCGGCACCGATCAGTAGGCACAGCGCCGACAGATCCGGCCGCTCGGACCGGGCCTCCTCGGCGAACCTCCGGCACAACTCGGCCGACCGCTCCGGCGGGGGCGGATACGGCGGCGGCAGATACGGGTGACGCATGCCAGGCTCATGCCCTTCCACGACGGTTTCTACGACCGTTGCGGCCCAGTGGGGCGAACGGACGGACGCCGGGGGCCGAGGGTGCGGGGCGGTGCGGCCGGTGCGGCCGGTGCGGTGTTCCGGTGGCAGGCCGCGTCGGCTGCCTGGACCGGGCGTTCGGCGGGGGTGATCGCCCGGTTGAGGTGCTCGGTCCCCGGCGCAGTCCGGCCCGGGTCTTCGTCCGTGCCGGACGCCGGGTGCCGGTGGCCGGGCGGTTCGGCGCCGTGGGTGCTGCCGGCCGGCGTGGCCGTGCCCCGATCCCCGCGTGCGTCCGGTGCCCCACGCCGGAGTCCCGGGCCGGCGACGGCCGTGCCTCGGCTGCCGTCCGAGGGCTGCGTCGTCTGCCGGTCCGGGGCCTCAGGGGCCGGTCGGCCGGACCCGGCCGGGGCCCGGTAGTGGTGGCAGGCGTGGTGCGGGGTGAAGCCGAGCGCGGCGTACAGGGCGCGGGCGCCCTCGTTGTCCGTCTCCACCTGGAGCCAGGCCGCCGAGGCGCCCTCCTCCAGGGCCCGGCGGGCCAGCGCGGCCATCACCTCCGTGGCGAGACCCTCCCGGCGCCGCTCGGGGGCCACCTCGACCGCCGCGAAACCGGCCCAGCGCCCGTCCACGACACACCGCCCGATCGCCGCCGGGGGCTCGCCCCCGGCGCCGGGCACCGTTGCGAACCACACCGAGGGCCCCGCGCCGAGCACCCGCAGGGCCACCTCGCTCACCCCCTTGCGCTGGTACCGGGCGAGCCAGGCCTCGTCCGCCTCCCGGGTCAGCACCACACCGGTGCCCTCGGCCCGGTCCGCGACCGGCGCCAGCGCACCGGTCCACAGCTCGGCGGTCACCTCCCGCACCCAGCCGCGCCGCTCCAGCTCCGCGCACAGCAGTTCCTGCGTGCCCTCGGCGCCGGTGGCCGTCTGGACGTAGGCGGGCAGGCCGCGCTCGCCGTACCAGCGTCGTACGGCCGCGAGGGCCGTGTCGAGGGGCAGGCCGGGATCCCCCAGCGGCAGCACACTGTTGGCGCGCCGCGTGAACCCGTCGGACGCCCGCAGCTCCCACTCGCCGAGCCGTTCCGTCTCCACCGGCCGCCAGCCGCGCGCGGCGACCCGCGCGAGTTCCGGGTACGACGCGGCGGGCCCCCGACGGCGCGCCGGAGCCGCCGGTACCACCTTGCCCGCGACCAGGGCAGACTCGGCGATCCGGACACTCCGCCCATCCCGCCGTGTGATCATGAGCACGCCATCATCCCATGATGTGAGAACACCCACCGTGTCGGTGAACTTCTCTTGCGCCGCACCAGGTTCGCTCAAGCGCCGTACGGAGACGCGTTTCCCCACGTCATCAGGGGTGATTCGGACTTCGAGGCGTCCTGTCGCCGAGATTTCCACTGGTCAGTTCACCCCTCCTGTTCGGATCATGCTCCGGAACGGAGATACTAGGGGCGGGCATCGACGACGCCGCGCTCCCGCGCGCCAGGCGGCGGAGCCTGAGGAGGCCCGCCAGCGCCCTATCGAGGAGGAACGACAGCGTGACCTACGTCATCGCGCAGCCTTGTGTCGACGTCAAGGACAAGGCGTGCATCGAGGAGTGCCCGGTCGACTGCATCTACGAGGGCCAGCGGTCTTTGTACATCCACCCGGACGAATGCGTCGACTGTGGTGCCTGTGAGCCGGTCTGCCCGGTCGAGGCGATCTTCTACGAGGACGACGTCCCGGAGGAGTGGAAGGACTACTACAAGGCCAACGTCGAGTTCTTCGATGAGCTCGGCTCTCCCGGCGGCGCCAGCAAGCTGGGGCTGATCGAGCGCGACCACCCCTTCGTCGCCGCGCTGCCGCCGCAGGGCGAGTGACCGTCTGAGCGCCAAGCGGCACCCGCACCGCGCCGCCTCGGTCCCGTACGGCCCGATCACCCCGATCAGGGCCGCACGGGACCGAGGCGTTTGCCGCACCGTACGAAAGTGAGCCTGATTCCCGTGTCCGCAGTCTCCGACCGGCTCCCCACCTTCCCCTGGGACAAGCTGGAGCCGTACAAGAAGACGGCCGCCGCGTACCCCGACGGGATCGTCGACCTGTCCGTCGGCACCCCGGTCGACCCGGTCCCCGAACTGATCCAGAAGGCCCTGATCGACGCGGCCGACTCCCCGGGCTACCCGACGGTCTGGGGCACCCCCGCCCTGCGCGACGCGATCACCGGATGGCTGGAGCGCCGTCTGGGCGCCCGGAACGTGACCCACCGCCACGTCCTGCCGGTCGTCGGCTCCAAGGAACTGGTCGCCTGGCTGCCGACCCAGCTGGGGCTCGGGCCCGGAGACAAGGTGGCCCACCCGCGCCTCGCCTACCCCACCTACGAGGTCGGCGCCCGTCTCGCCCGCGCCGACCACGAGGCCTACGACGACCCGCGCGACCTGGACCCCGCCGGCCTGAAGCTGCTGTGGCTGAACTCCCCGTCCAACCCGACGGGCAAGGTCATCTCCAAGCAGGACCTCACGGACATCGTCGCCTGGGCCCGCGCCCACGGCGTCCTGCTGTTCTCCGACGAGTGCTACCTGGAGCTGGACTGGGAGGCCGAACCCGCCTCCGTCCTGCACCCGGACGTCAACGGCGGCTCGTACGACGGCATCGTCGCCGTCCACTCCCTCTCCAAGCGCTCCAACCTGGCCGGTTACCGCGCGGCCTTCATCGCCGGCGACCCGGCCGTCCTGGGGCCGCTGCTGGAGATCCGCAAGCACGGCGGCATGATGACCAGCGCACCGACGCAGGCGGCCGTGGTGGCGGCCCTCGGCGACGACGCCCACGTCCACGAGCAGCGTGAGCGCTACGCCGCCCGCCGCGAGGCCCTCCGCGCGGCCCTCCTCGGCCACGGCTTCCGCATCGAGCACAGCGAGGCCGGCCTCTACCTCTGGGCCACCCGTGACGAGTCCTGCTGGCAGACGGTCGCTCATCTGGCCGACCTCGGCATCCTCGTGGCCCCGGGCGACTTCTACGGCGATGCGGGCGAGAACTTCGTACGCGTGGCCCTGACGGCAACGGACGAACGCATCCGGACAGCGGTGAAGCGCCTGACGGTCTAGGCGACCGTTCCCGTCTGCCGCGCGACACCATGCACGCTCCCCACTGCCTCAAGGGCGTGGGAGGTGCCCCCCATGCGCCACACCGGCCCCGGACCCGAGTACGTCCAGCACGAGGCGCCTGGGGCCGGCACGACGAGAGCACGCACCTGACGCCGCGCGGCCGCCCTTCGGGCAACGACGCGAATGGTCGGACAGGCCCAGCGCCCTTCGAAGCTGTCGTCCGAAAGGCGACGGGGCCAGGAATCACCCCGGACCCCGTCACCGGTCGGAACCAGGCGCTCAGCCGCCCAACGGCAACCCCCGCACCGGCAGCTTCGGCAGGCCGCCCTTCGTCACGTTGCCCGCGGCACCCCCGGCGACGTCCCCGGCCGCCCCGGCGGTGTCACCCGCGGCCTTCTGCGCCGCCGGCGTCGTCTTCTTCACGGCATCGACGGCGGTCCGGCCGGCTGCCGGCACCGTCTGCTCGACCGCCTTGCCGCCCGCGTGGCCCGCGAGGGCGGCGACGTTCTGCGCGGCACCGTCGACGGTGCCGCCCGCGTGCGCGGTGTCCAGGGCGCTCAGGCCACCGAGGTTCGGGACCGCCGCCGGCAGGTTCGTGGCCGCACCGGCGGAGCCGGCCGCACCGACCCCGGCTGCCGCTCCCGCTGCGACGAGCAGCGCGGCACGGGCGATCCGGCGGGTCAGAGGGAGGGACATGATGCTCCATTCGACGGGAGAGAACGGTGTCTGCGTCCGGACCCGGATCCGGGCTCGGACGCCGTGACTACCGCTCGAAGCCCACGAAGGTTGCGGACGCCTCCGGTAAAGAATGGATAACGCGTCGCATTATCAGGTGTGGATAAAAACGGGCAAAGAACGTCCGCCCGAAATCCCGCAGAATCCTTACGGCCCCTGATATACCGGGGCTCCCCGTGGCGTCCCGCATGCCACCCGTACGGCGGTCGACAGCATCGCCGCACCACCCGCCGGGGTGGTCGCCCGCACTACTGTCCGGTCACGATCCGGACGACAGCCATGGACTGCTCCGCACCGCCGGCCCCGTGGGCGGCCACCGGCTTCCACGAGCCCCCGTCGCTCGCGGCGGTCCACTCCCGGCCCCCGTACGACACCCGTTGGATGTGCAGCGCCGAGGAGTTGGCGACCGCCCACTGCGCCAGCTGCCAGCCCCGCTGCCGCTGTCCGCGCCCGGTCGCGTCCACCTTGGTGCCCTGCGGCACCGGCACGGTCACGGTCCGGCCCTGCGCCGTCGCGGTCACGCTCGGCGCCGGAGACGGCGACGGCACCGGCGTGCCGCCCACCTGCGCACCGGTCTCCTGCAGTGCGTCCCGCCCGAAGTCCCGTACCAGCGCGGCCCGTACCGCGTCCGGACCCGTCGCCGAGACCGTGCCGGCCGGGCGCCCGTCGCAGGTCAGCGTGGCCGCAGCACGCCCGGTCAGCGCCGCCGCAAGCAGCTTGGCGTCCGGCTCGTGCTTGGCGTACGCCTCCGGAAAGCCGCTGCGCTGCACCTCCTGGGCCGCCTCGGTCAGCGGCAGGTCGCTGTAGTGCGGCACCTTGGCCAGGTGCGCGTAGAAGATCCCCGCCGCGTACGCCGGGTCCATGATCTGCTGCTCGCTGCCCCAGCCCTGCGAGGGCCGCTGCTGGAACAGACCGAGCGAGTCCCGGTCGCCGTGCTCGACGTTGCGCAGCCCGGACTCCTGCAGCGCGGTGGCCAGCGCGATCGTGACGGCCCGCTCGGGCATGTTGCGCCCGGTGCCGACGGCCGCGATCGTCGCCGCGTTCTCCGCCTGCTCCGGCGTGAACTCGTACGACGCTCCGTCACCGTCGGCCGAGACCACCTTGCAGCCGTGCGCTCCGCCGCCTCCGGTGACGTACTGCACCACGAGGTATGCGACGACTCCGCACAGGACCAACAGGGCCGCGGTGAAACGGAAGAGACGGCCGCGGCGTTCGGGACGGGTGGGGGACGGCTCTGACACGCGTACAAGGTACTGGAGCCCCGACGGACCCTCACGGCGGGTCACCGGACGGCGCTTACCGCAGACCCGTGCCCCGCGTGCAGGGGTGCCCCCCTCGACCAGTCCGGCGGTAAGGCGCGGTTCGTGCCCGACCCCGCGTCGCTGGCCTGATCCGCAGGGCACAGCCTAGGGTCGGGGCCATGGCCGACACCTCGCTTGACCTCACGCTCGACGCCGCCGCGCTCACCGCGCAACTGGTGGACCTCCCCTCCGAGAGCGGCACCGAGAAGCCCCTCGCGGACGCGATCGAGACCGCCCTGCGCACCCTGCCGCACCTGACGGTCGACCGTTACGGCAACAACGTGGTCGCCCGTACGGACCTGGGCCGCGCCGAGCGGGTGATCCTGGCCGGCCACATCGACACCGTCCCGATCGCGGACAACGTGCCCTCGCGCCTGGACGACGACGGCGTGCTGTGGGGCTGCGGCACCTGCGACATGAAGTCGGGCGTGGCGGTGCAGCTGCGCATCGCGGCCACGGTCCCCGCCCCCAACCGGGACATCACCTTCATCTTCTACGACAACGAAGAGGTCGCCGCCGATCTGAACGGTCTCAGGCACCTGGCCATGGCCCACCCCGATTGGCTTCGGGGCGACTTCGCGGTCCTGCTGGAGCCTTCCGACGGCGAGGTCGAGGGCGGATGCCAGGGAACGCTGCGGGTACTGCTGAAGACGAAGGGCGAGCGTGCCCACTCCGCGCGCGGCTGGATGGGCTCCAACGCCGTCCACGCCGCCGCCCCCGTCCTGGCCCGCCTGGCCTCGTACCAGCCGCGCCACCCGGTGATCGACGGTCTGGAGTACCGCGAGGGCCTGAACGCGGTCGGCATCTCCGGCGGCGTGGCGGGCAACGTCATCCCCGACGAGTGCGTGGTGACCGTCAACTTCCGCTACGCCCCCGACCGCACGGAGGATGAGGCCGTCGCGCACGTCCGCGAGGTGTTCGCGGACTGCGGGGTGGAGGAGTTCGTGGTCGACGACCACAGTGGCGGCGCGCTGCCCGGCCTCTCCCACCCGGCCGCCGCGGCGTTCATCGAGGCGGTGGGCGGCACCCCGCGGCCCAAGTACGGCTGGACGGACGTCTCCCGCTTCTCCTCCCTCGGCGTCCCCGCCGTCAATTACGGGCCCGGCAACCCCCATCTGGCCCACAAGCGCGACGAGCGGGTGGAGGCGGCGAAGATCCTCGCCGGCGAGGAGCGACTGCGGAACTGGCTCTCCGCGTAGACGCCCGCCCGGCGCACGTGTGCCGGACACACCCATGTCCCCCCTCCGTAACCGGCGTGGATCTACGCTGAGGTGGAACCACCCGCAACGGAGGGAGCGCACATGCCTACCGGCAACCCCGAGGGGAAGAAGATTCCGCCGGACGAGCAGCGACTCGGACCGGTCCTCCGGCGGCGTGGACAGGTGACACCCAGCACGACCGACCAGCGCCTGCTGGACGAGCGCGCCCCCACGGACTGGGTCCACACCGACCCCTGGCGCGTGCTGCGCATCCAGTCGGAGTTCATCGAGGGCTTCGGCACGCTGGCCGAACTACCGCCGGCCATCAGCGTGTTCGGCTCGGCGCGCACACCCGTGGACTCCGCGGAGTACGACGCGGGGGTGCGGCTCGGCCGTGGCCTGGTGCAGGCGGGCTGGGCCGTGATCACCGGCGGTGGCCCCGGGGCGATGGAGGCGGCCAACAAGGGCGCGTGCGAGGCGGGCGGCGTCTCGGTGGGTCTTGGTATCGAACTGCCTTTCGAGCAGGGCCTGAACCCCTACGTCGACATCGGCCTGAACTTCCGCTACTTCTTCGTCCGCAAGATGATGTTCGTGAAGTACGCCCAGGGCTTCGTGGTCCTCCCCGGCGGCCTCGGCACCCTCGACGAACTCTTCGAGGCCCTGACATTGGTCCAGACCCAGAAGGTCACCCGCTTCCCGATCGTCCTCTTCGGCCGCGAGTACTGGGGCGGCCTGGTGTCCTGGCTGAAGAACACCCTGGTGGGCCAGGGCAAGGCCATGGAGAAGGACCTGCTGCTCTTCCACGTCACGGACGAGGTGGACGAGGCGGTGGCCCTGGTGTCGAAGGAGGCGGCGCGCTGAGCGGAGGAGGGGCCGATCCGGGCAAGTGCAATCCAGGTGTACACCATGTTCATGCCTGCCACGCATCCCCTCGCTGAAGCGAGGGGCAAGCTCGGCGAACTCGCCCGGCGGGCTGCCCAGCGCGAGCACATCACCCCGACCGACCGCGGTGTGGCCACCGCTGTCCTCATCTCTCCGGCGGAGCTGGAAGACCGAGGACGCCCTGGCACTGGCCCGCCTCTAGCGCGACCGCGCTCTCGGGCGCACCGGGGCCCCCGTCCCGCACGCCGACGCGCGGCGGGCACTCCTCGAAGCGGCCGGGAGGAGCACGGAGTGACCTGGGAGGTCCAGTGGGAGCCGGTGGCGCTCGACGAAGCGACCGGATTCCTCAAGGACGATCCCGAGGGAGTGGACGCTCTTCTCCAGGCGACCGACTCGCCCACGACCCCGGACCCGAAGGTGCCAGGGCCTGGGGTACGCACCACCGTCGCCTCCACCGGGGCTCCTGGCGCATCCTTCACCGGATCGGCGAAGAGGCTCGGACCCTTCACATCGAGCGCATCGAGCGCATCGAGCGCATCGAGCGCATCGAGCACACCCGCGGCCGAAGGGACTACGCCAGCCCCCTGCGCGCGACGGCAGGGGGACGGTGCCCGGCGATGGCCGCCACCATGTCCAGTACCTGCCGGGTCTCGGCCACCTCATGCACCCGGTACACCTGCGCCCCGAGCCACGCCGACACCGCCGTCGTCGCCAGCGTGCCGATCAGCCGTTCCTTCACCGGCCGGTCCAGCGTCTCGCCGACGAAGTCCTTGTTGGACAGGGACACCAGCACCGGCCACCCCGTGGCGACCATCTCGTCCAGCCGGCGTGTCGCCTCCAGACTGTGCCGCGTGTTCTTCCCGAAGTCGTGCCCGGGATCGATCAGCACCGATTCCCGCGGGACCCCGAGCGCCACCGCCCGCTCGGCCAGACCCACGGTGACGTCGAGGATGTCGGCCATCACGTCGTCGTACGTCACCCGGTGCGGTCGTGTACGCGGCTGCACGCCTCCCGCGTGCGTGCACACCAGCCCCGCCCCGTACCGCGCGGCGACCTCCGCGAGCCCGGGGTCGACACCGCCCCACGCGTCGTTCAGCAGATCCGCCCCCGCCTCGCACACCGCCTCGCCGACCTCGGCCCGCCAGGTGTCGACGCTGATGATCACGTCCGGGAAGCGGCGCCGTACCTCCGCCACGAAGCCGACCGTCCGCCGCGCCTCCTCCTCGGCGGTGACCTCCTCGCCGGGCCCGGCCTTCACCCCGCCGACGTCGATGATCGCGGCGCCTTCGGCCACGGCCTGCTCCACGCGCGCGAGGGCCGGCTCGTCGCGGAACGTGGCCCCCTGGTCGTAGAAGGAGTCCGGAGTCCGGTTCACGATCGCCATGATCACCGGCTCGTGGGGCCCGAATTCCCGCCTGCCCAGCCTGAGCATCCGCTGTGACCTCTCCTAGTACGTCCCGCTGTACGGCCGCCTGTGACCCTAACTGTCAGACTCGCATGGCACGATCGGACCCTGACAGATTCAACGTCCGGAACAACGACCGGCACGGACCGTGGGGACCCTGGCGATGGTGATGTTCTTGTTCCTGGTCGTCGCACTGGCCGTCGTGGTCGCCGCGGTGACACTCGCCGTGGTGGGCGGCGGCGGGAGCGGCCCGCTGCCCGAGGCGGCACCCGAGCGGCTGCAGGACCCGCTGCCCCCGGACCGCCCGGTCGACCGCGCG
Source organism: Streptomyces sp. NTD91 (assembly GCF_059510455.1). Classification (NCBI taxonomy): domain Bacteria; kingdom Bacillati; phylum Actinomycetota; class Actinomycetes; order Kitasatosporales; family Streptomycetaceae; genus Streptomyces; species Streptomyces sp. NTD91. The sequence continues at coordinate 21,668 of NZ_JCAJZW010000025.1, read as the reverse complement.
GACGTGGAGAGCCTGCGCTTCCCGGTCGCCCCGCGCGGCTACCGCATGGCGGACGTCGACGACGCCCTCGGCCGGCTCGCCGCCGAACTCGCCGAGCGGGACGCCCGTATCGCCGACCTGGAGTCGGCACTGGCCGGCGCCAGAGCCGCGGCGGCCCACGCCCGCATGGACAAGCGCGACCGCCCGGAGGGCCAGCGATGAGCGACGGTGCCGCCCTCGCCGGACCCGACGGCGCCCTGCGCTGCCCGTGGGCCCTGTCCACCGAGGACTATGTGTCGTACCACGACGAGGAGTGGGGCCGCCCGGTGCACGGCGACGACGCCCTCTTCGAGCGGATCAGCCTGGAGGCCTTCCAGTCGGGCCTGTCCTGGATCACGATCCTGCGCCGCCGCGAGGGCTTCCGCGCCGCCTTCGCAGGCTTCCGCGTCGAGAAGGTCGCGGCCTTCACGGACGGGGACCGGGAACGGCTGCTGGCCGACCCCGGCATCATCCGCAACCGCGCCAAGATCGACGCCACGCTCGCCAACGCGCGCGTGCTGGCCGACTGGGCCGAGGGCGACCTGGACGAGCTGGTCTGGTCCCACGCCCCGGAGCCGCCCGCCCGCCCGGCCCCGAAGACCCTCGCCGACGTCCCGGCCGTCACCCCGGAGTCCACCGCGCTGTCCAAGGCGCTGAAAAAACGGGGCCTCAGATTCGTCGGCCCGACCACCGCGTACGCCCTCATGCAGGCGTGCGGCCTGGTCGACGACCATCTCGAGGCCTGCGTGGCGAGAGCCGCCGGTGCCTGACCCCATGTCCGACCGCATATCCCCGCCCCGGCCCCTCGCCGGCATCCTCGATGCGGCAGCCCGCGGGAGCTTCCCGGCGACCGACGGCGGTGTCACCGTCGTACCGCAGCCGAGTCACCGTGATGCCGGAGTGATCGCGTTCACCGCGCACTCCGTGGTGTTCACCGACGAGGACCCGCACCGGGTGCGCGGCACGCTCGCGTCCCTCGACTGCGACGAGCCGGCGGCGGCGATGAACCCCCGCTTCCTGACCTTGTTCCTCGCCCGCACCGGCCGCTCGATGGACTGCGTCGACCTGCTCACCGTGGCCGGCGCGCTGCCCGGCGAGCCCCCGCTGGAGCTGCGTGAGCTGGCCGACCCAGACCATCCGCGTGTACGCCGGGCCCGCAGGCGCCGGGACGACGTCCGGGTCTGGGCGGCCGACGGGGGAGTGGTCGTCCTCGGCCGGGGCGTCGCCGGTCGCTGGGAGACGGCGGTCGAGGTCGACGAGCACGTACGGCACCGGGGGCTGGGCCGCGCCCTGGCCACGGCCGCCCGGCACCTGATCCCGGCACAGGAGTGGGTCTGGTCGCAGCAGGCCCCCGGCAACGCTCGCAGCGTGCGCGCCTTCCAGGCGGCCGGTTACCGGCCGGTGGGTGCCGAGGCCCTGCTTGTCGCGCCCTGGTGACGTGTGTCAGACATCCTTCGGTCGTTCCTCCCGGCGCCGCCGACTTCGACGAGGCCGACCTGCCCCAGGCGGCGTCGGGCCGTGGGAGAACCGAAGGCCCGTCGCAGACTTGCGATCTGACGAGAACCTCTGACGGGGCGAACGTCGCCTTTGGGGCACCAGGTCCAGCACCGGCCGCGCGGGTCACCGGCCCAGGTACTTCGGCCTCTCCTTGTTCACGAAGGCCTGCACGGCGATCGCGTGGTCCTCGGACTGCCCGGCCCGGGTCTGCAGCTCGTCCTCCTTCTCCAGGGTCTCGAAGAGGGAGTGGGTGAGGCCGTAGGCCACCGCCTCCTTGATCGCCGCGTACGCCACCGTCGGGCCCTCGGCCAGTGCCCGCGCCGTCTTCTCGGCCTCGGCGCGCACCTCGGCCGCGGGCACCACCCGGTTGGCGATGCCCAGCTCCAGCGCTTCCTGAGCGCTGATGCTGCGCGGGAAGAGGAGCAGATCGGCGGCGCGGCTCGGGCCGATCACCCGGGGCAGGGTCCAGGAGATGCCGGAGTCGGCGGTCAGGGCGACGCCGGCGAAGGAGGTGTTGAAGGCGGCCGTGTCGGCGACCACCCGGTGGTCCGCGGCGAGGGCGAAGCCGAAACCCGCCCCGGCCGCCACCCCGTTCACCGCGGCGACCACCGGCTTGGGCGCCCCGGCGAGAGCCTTCACGATCGGGTTGTAGTGCTCCTTGACCGTGCTCATCGTCTGCCCGGACCCGGTCTCCCGGTCCGCCGCGAGCAGCCCGATGTGCTCCTTGAGGTCCTGCCCGACGCAGAACGCCCGGTCCCCGGCCGCGGTCAGCAGGATCGCCCGTACGGCTGTGTCCCCGGCCGCGGATTCCGCCGCCTCCCGGAGGGCGACCTTGGTCGCGATGTTCAGTGCGTTCATCGCCTCGGGGCGGTTCAGCGTGATCGTCGCGAGTCCGTCGCTCACCTCGTAGAGCACGGTGTCGGCCATGGGACATCCCCTCCGGTTCGCGGGTGACGTACCGCTTGGTACGTCCGTGTACGAAGGACAGCATGGCGGAGATCGCCGCCAGCGCGGCGGAGCGGACGTGTGACCTGCGTCAAAGAAAAGCGGAGCGGAGCCGGCGGGCGGATCTCCGTGCGAGGGCGCAGTATCGCAGCCACATCCCCGAATTGGGTGGTTTTGCTCGCGCGCGTTGCCCAAGCGATGCCGACCGATGTTGGTCATCGGGTCCTGCGATGCGGGATAATGGCTGGGAAGCAATGTGTTCGATGCCGGTGTCGCGTGTCCGTTTCGGAACCGCGGGTGCCCTCGGAGGGCTCCCGGCAGACGATGAGCTGGTTTCAGGAAGGGGAACGAGCATGGCGGCCATGAAGCCGCGGACGGGCGACGGCCCGCTCGAGGTGACCAAGGAGGGGCGGGGCATCGTCATGCGCGTTCCGCTCGAAGGCGGCGGTCGACTCGTCGTCGAGCTGACCCCTGACGAGGCCGAGGCGCTCGGCGACGCCCTCAAGAAGGTCGTCGTCTGACGTCCCAGCGATCTTGTCCTTCCGGCTGCCCCGGTACCGTACGCGGTGCCGGGGCAGCCGTGCTCCGGGCCCCCGCGGCCGTCCGTTCACCGCTTGACGGCACACAGCAGTCCGTCGCCCACCGGCAGCAGCGACGGCACCAGTTCCTGGCTCTCACGCACCGCGCGCAGCAGCTCCCGCAGCCGCAGCACCTCCGTCGGCTGTGGTCCCGAGTCCACCGTACGGCCGCCTGCGAAGACCCCCTCGAAGACCACGAGGCCCCCCTGCCGGAGCAGGCGCAACGATTCAGCTAGGTAGTCCAGGTACTCCAGCCGGTCACCGTCGCAGAAGACGAGGTCGTAGCCGGCGTCCGCGAGCCGGGGCAGCACCTCCAGGGCGTGGCCCGGGATGAAGCGCGCCCGGTTGCTGGCGAAACCGCAGGCGCGGAAGGCCTGCCGGGCGAACTGCTGGTGCTCCGGCTCCGGGTCGACCGTGGTGAGCACCCCGTCCGGGCGCATCCCGTGCAGCAGATGGATTCCGGACACCCCGCAGCCCGTGCCGATCTCCGCGACCGCCTTCGCGTCCACGGAGGCGGCGAGCAGTCGCAGCGCGGCGCCCGTGCCGGGCGACACCGAGCGCAGCCCTGCCTCGCGGGCCCGGTCGCGGGCCCACCGCAGCGCGTCGTCCTCGGCGACAAAGGCGTCGGCGAACGCCCAGCTCGTCTGCCGGTTGCCGGTAATGACCCTCTCCTGTCCCCGTGGTTGCCTGGGCGTGACTGTATCCGCTGGCGTCGGGAACCCGCAGATGGGACCGGGCGTTTAAAGGGGTGTGAGGGTGGCCCGGGACACGAGGGGTGGAGGACGGGGGTGCACGAGGTGGATCAGGACACCGACCAACTGCCGGCGCAGTCGTATCAGCGCGTATCAAATTCTCGTAAAACCGCTTATCCGGAGCTAACGGGCGAGGTGGCTATGGTAGGGGCTCCACTGGACACCACCAGAGCCGACAGGGGAGGTGCGGCTGCGCCCGGGGATCGGGGAGGAGTGCTGCGGCGCTTCCTCGGGTCGGCGGGCAGGCCGAAATCCGTGACCGACACCGCTGCCGACCACCACGCCGGCTTCGCCGCGGGCGAGGCCCAGACCGCGACCTTCTCCACCGACGCGGACGGGCAGGCGTGGACTCCGCCCACGTGGGAGGAGATCGTCAGCACGCACAGCGGCCGGGTGTACCGACTGGCCTACCGCCTGACGGGCAACCAGCACGACGCCGAGGACCTCACCCAGGAGGTCTTCGTCCGCGTCTTCCGCTCCCTGTCGACCTACTCGCCCGGCACCTTCGAGGGCTGGCTGCACCGCATCACCACCAACCTTTTCCTGGACATGGTCCGGCGCAAGCAGCGCATCCGCTTCGACGCCCTCGGCGAGGACGCGGCCGAGCGCCTGGCCAGCCGCGAGCCCACCCCGCACCAGGTCTTCAGCGACGCCCACTTCGACGCCGACGTCCAGCAGGCGCTGGACACCCTGGCGCCCGAGTTCCGCGCCGCCGTCGTGCTGTGCGACATCGAGGGGCTGTCCTACGAGGAGATCGCCGCGACGCTCGGCGTGAAGCTCGGCACCGTCCGCTCCCGTATCCATCGTGGCCGGTCCCAGCTCCGCAAGGCCCTTGCGCACCGTTCCCCGCAGGCACGCGCGGCCGAGCGGCGCTCCTTCCTGACCCGGGTCCCCGCTCTGGGAGGAGGGGGCGCGACCGCGTGAGTGGATCCCGGCCCGAACCTGCGGAGGCGCGCCTCGCAGAGCAGCACCTGGGAGACCGGCTCTCCGCCCTGGTGGACGGAGAGCTCGGTCATGAGTCGCGTGAGCGGGTCCTCGCCCACCTGGCCACCTGTGCCCGGTGCAAGGCGGAGGCGGACGCCCAGCGCCGACTGAAGAACGTGTTCGCGGAAGCGGCGCCGCCGCCTCCCTCGGCGAGCCTCCTGGCCCGCCTCCAGGGCCTGCCCGGAGGAGGTGACCCGGACGGCGACGGCATGTCGCCGCCGGGGGGACTCTTCGGTGGCTCCGGTGACGGCGAGACCGCCGGGGGAGCCTCCGACGCCCTCGGGGTCTTCCCAGTGAGGCGCGGCGAGCGCTTCGCGTTCGGCTACGTCCCCGCGCGCCCGCACGGCGCCCGCCCGGGCGCCCGGGTCCCGGCGCTTCCCGCCGCCGGGGAGCGCGGCTTCCGCATCCACCCCGTCGGCCGCCCGGACGACGGCCGCTCGGCCTCGCGCGGTCTGCGGTTCGCGGTCGCGGCGGCCGGCGCGGTGTCGCTGGCCGCGGTGGCCCTCGGCGGTGTGACCACGGCCCTTCCCGGTGACACCGGCGTGGACGCCCGCGGCGGCTCGGGCACCGGCAGCAATGTGATCCCGGCGCGCTCGGCCGGCACCGGCGGGGGCGCGGGCTCCGGAGCGGCCGTGCCGGAGACCCAGCAGCGCCGCCGGTCGCCGGGACCGCTGCTCGCCCAGGGCGGCGCCCGGCGCGGCGCGCCGACGGCCGCCCCCACCTCGATGTCCGCACCGCTGGTACCCGGCCTTCCGGCCCTGGGCACCGACCGGTCCCTCAGCGACGGTCTGCGGAGCCTGAACGCGCCGATGACGGCCGGTGCGGCCGCCGTCTCCCCGCTGATACGTCCGCTCGACAACACCGTGGTCTATCCACTCACCGCGTGGTCGACGATCCCCGGAGCGACCGGCTCCGGCCTGCTGCCCGTTTCCGCTCCCGACACCCCCACCCCCACCGCCGCGCCCGTACCGTCCCCCTCCGCACCGCGTCGTACCCCCTGACCGGCCCCTACGCCACGGCCCGCGAACCTGGTTGAATCCTGTGCGTTCCCGCGGCGACGCCCCGGGAACGCAGTCGACGTTCCGCGCGCCCGCCTCGGCGGAGGCCGCGTCCAGCCGTGGGGAGACCATGAACGAGGCCGACCGCGTCCCTCCGGGCCGCCACGACCCGGAGAACCCGCCGCCGACGTCCCCGGCGGTCCCCGGGAAGGCCGCCGAGCAGGACGAGCCGGCGGGCGGCGCCGGGGCGGCCGGTGTGACGCCGGGGGGCGCTGCCCCGGGCGGTGAGCCGGCCGGGGCGGACAGGGCGGGCTCGGGGGACGCCGGCGACGGGGACTTCGAACTGCCCGCGCCGGGTGCGACGGGCGGGGCGGGTGCGGCCGACGTCTCGTCCGAGCCCGGGGACGGTGCCTGGACGGCTCCCACCGGGCGGCCGAAGCCGTTGCACGACCCCGACCCCCACAGCACCCCGCCGTACGGCGAGCCGGGCCCCTGGGCACCCGCACCGCCCGTCCAGCACCCGGCGTCGCGGAGCACGCCCCTGCTGCCCGCGCCCACGGCCCCCTCGGGCACCGCGCCCGGGCCCCACGGTCCCGCACCGGGGGTTCCGGCACACGCCACCACGCCGATGCCGACTCCCGGCGTTCCGGCCCCCGAGGCAGCGGCTCACGGCGACACCCCGATGCCGGGTCCCGACGCATCGGCCCCGGGCGCCTCAGCCGTCGGCGTTCCGGTTCCCGAGGCACCCGCCCCGTGTGTCCCGGCTTCCACCCCCCTCACCTCCCCGCCGTCCCACCACGCACCGGCGACGGGAGAGCGGCGCTACGACCCCTGGGCCGTCGCCGCGGCCAGGGAGCGGGGTTCGGCGATGGGGCCGCTTCAGCAGAGCGGGGCCCGGGTGCCGACGGAGCAGCAGCGCAAGCGGCGGGGGAAGCGGCTGCTTGTGGCGTGGAGCCTGATGGTCGCCGTCGTCTGCGGCGGGATCGGCGGGATCGCCGGGGCCTGGGTCGAGCGCACGCGGCCCGGCGGTGAGGTGCTGCTGCCGCGGCCGGGACGCGTGCCCGCGGGGCGGGCGCCGGACAGCGTGGCCGGGATAGCCGCGCGTGCGCTGCCCAGCGTCGTCACCCTGCACGTCAGCGGCACCGACCAGTCGGACACCGGCACCGGCTTCGTGCTCGACACCCAGGGCCACATCCTCACCAACAACCACGTCATCGCGCCCGCCGGATCGACGAGCGGCGTCGTCTCGGTGACGTTCACCACCGGTGACACCGTCAAGGCGGAGATCGTCGGACGCGACAGCGGTTACGACCTCGCCGTCGTCCAGGTGCGCGGCGTGCAGGGGCTCACCCCGCTGCCCCTCGGCAACTCCGACGACGTCCGGGTGGGCGACCCCGTCGTCGCCATCGGCTCCCCCTTCGATCTCACCAACACCGTCACCTCCGGCATCATCAGCGCCAAGGAACGGCCCATCACGGCCGGCGGGGAGAAGGGCGACGGCAGCGACGTGTCGTACGTCGACGCGTTGCAGACCGACGCCCCCATCAACCCGGGCAACTCCGGCGGTCCGCTCCTCGACTCCCGGGCCCAGGTGATCGGCATCAACTCGGCCATCCGCTCCGCCGACGGCGCCACCGACCCGCAGAGCGGCCAGGCCGGCTCCATCGGACTCGGCTTCGCCATCCCCGTCAACCAGGCCAAGCGCGTCGCCGAGGAGCTGATCGACGAGGGCCATGCCACCCACCCCGTGATCGGCGTCACGCTCGACATGTCGTACACCGGCGACGGCGCCCGTATCGACAGCCGGAGCGCGGGCGGCGGCCCCGCCGTGACCAAGGGCGGCCCCGGCGACCGGGCCGGGCTCGAGGCGGGCGACGTCATCACCGAGGTCGACGGACAGCCCGTGCACACGGCCGAGGAGCTGATCGTGAAGATCCGCGCCCACCGGCCCGGTGACCGGCTACGGCTGACGGTCCGACGCGACGGCACCGACCGGGAGATCCGGCTCCGGCTGGGCGCGGCGGTACAGAACTGACGCACGTCTCATCACGGGACGGTACCGGTCGGACAGGAACGCCGGGTACCGTTGAGCGACCGAGGACATCGCAAGGAGCGTCAGGTGTTCAATGACATAGGGCCAATGGAGCTGCTGACGATCATCGTCATCGCCGTGCTCGTGTTCGGCCCCGACAAGCTCCCCAAGGTCATCCAGGACGTGATGCGGACGATCCGGAAGATCCGCGAGTTCTCGGAGAGCGCCAAGCAGGACATCCGCAGCGAACTGGGTCCGGAGTTCAAGGACTTCGAGTTCGAGGACCTCAACCCGAAGACGTTCATCCGCAAGCACCTGGACGGCGACGAGCTGGGTCTCAAGGAGATCCGCAACGGCTTCGACCTGAAGAAGGAGATGGCCGAGGTCACGGACGCGGTCAGGAGCTACGACACCGACGTCCCGGCGTCGTCCGCCTCCTCCTCGTCGTCCGCTTCACCCGCCGCGCGCGTCGACATGACCAAGAAGCCCGAGGAGCCCGGACAGGACGAGCCCCCGCCCTTCGACGCGGAGGCCACCTAGAGGGTTTCGTCTGGATCGGGCCGGGTCCGCGACGCCCGGCACGGCACCTCGCCGTGTTGTCGGACCACGCGAGGACGCCCAGGCCGCGGGTGATCCTCCGCCTTGCGATGCACCGCACCGTACGCCGCGGCCTCTCCGACCTGATCCGAACGAAACCCCTGGTGCCCCGGCAGGCACGTTTGCCCGTGAAGGAGCGGCGTCCGGTGCGTGCCGGGCGTCGCGACGGGGCGAACGTCGCCTGTTGAGGCACTGGCCAGCCGGCACCAGGGGGCCGACACGCGCACGGGAGCGTACGCCGTGCACGTGACGCGTTTCATAGCGCGCGCCCCTCGCACAAGGCCTGAACAGGCCGTTCGCGCGACCCACGCATCCAGCGCCTGCCCTGCGCCTCTCACCGGTGTGGATATGCTGCCGAGTTGTTGTGCGGACCGGACGAGTACGCCCGAAGGGGGGCGGGCCACCGCTGGTCCGACGAGAGCGAGGAGGCGTCCGGGCAGATGGAGACGACGAGTCGGGTGGGCGCACAGGCGCCGGCCGCGGAGGGTGCGCAGCAGTTCCCCTCCGCCCGGCGTACGGTCGACGGTTATCTGCAGGCTCCCTTTCCGTGGTACGGCCTCGACGAGGCGTTCACCGGACCGCGCTGGCTGATGCAGGTCGGCACGACGGCCGACGGCGCCGTCGAGCACGGATCGATCGGTCACGGAGACGAGCCCTCGGTCCTGGGCGAGGCCGTCGCCGCCGGTGAGCCGCGGGAGAAGTTCGCGGTGGTCGTCACCGTCGCCGCGCAGCCGTCCCGCAGGAGCGCCGACGGCACGGGGCTGCTGGAGGCCACGTCGGTGTCCTCGGCGGCCTGGCTGGCCGGGGTGGGGCTGCTGTCGTTCACCTGGCCCGGGCAGATGGACCACAGCCTGCGGGACGACTGGCTGGAGCAGCAGACGGAGACGGCGTGGGCGTTGGCCGACGATCTCGAGGGGCCGGAGTGGAGTCGGCTCTCGCTGCCGGTGGACGGGGTGGCGTCCTCCTTCCACTACCGGGAGTCCGAGTTCGGGTGGGTGCTCGCCGGTACGACCGGGGCGGGAGTCCACCTGGGGGCGTACGGGCGCGGGATGAGCGCGTACGGCCTCGGGTTCGCCGTGGTGAAGGACGTCTCCGCCTACGCGTGAGAAAGGGGCGCCGATTGCTTTCGGCGCCCCTTCGTCGTGCGGCTCTGCGGCTCAGAACTTGTTCTTCGGGGTGATCCCCAGCGACAGGCCCGACAGGCCCCGCTGCCGTCCCCCCAGCTTCCCGGCGATCGCCTTGAGGGCGCTGCCCGCCGGGGACTCCGGGTCGGTCAGGACCACCGGCTTGCCCTCGTCACCGCCCTCGCGGAGGCGGACGTCGATCGGGATGCTGCCGAGGACCGGGACCGTCGTACCGGTCGTACGGGTCAGACCGTCGGCGACCAACTGGCCGCCGCCCGTGCCGAAGACGTCGACCATCTCGCCGCAGTGCGGGCAGGGCAGGCCGGACATGTTCTCGACCACGCCGACGATCTTCTGGTGGGTCTGCACGGCGATGGAGCCGGCGCGCTCGGCCACCTCGGCCGCCGCCTGCTGCGGGGTCGTCACGACCAGGATCTCGGCGTTCGGGATCAGCTGGGCGACGGAGATCGCGATGTCACCGGTTCCGGGCGGGAGGTCGAGCAGGAGGACGTCCAGGTCGCCCCAGTAGACGTCCGCGAGGAACTGCTGCAGGGCGCGGTGGAGCATCGGGCCGCGCCAGACGACCGGGGCGTTGCCCGGGGTGAACATGCCGATGGAGATGACCTTCACGCCGTTCGCGGACGGCGGCATGATCATGTTCTCGACCTGGGTGGGGCGGCCGTCTGCGCCCAGCATGCGCGGCACCGAGTGGCCGTAGATGTCGGCGTCCACGACACCGACCTTCAGGCCGTCGGCCGCCATCGCCGCCGCCAGGTTCACCGTCACCGAGGACTTGCCGACGCCGCCCTTGCCGGAGGCGACCGCGTAGACCCGGGTCAGGTTGCCGGGCCTGGCGAAGGGGACCTCGCGCTCGGCCTGGCCGCCGCGCAGGGCCGCGGCCAGCTCCTTGCGCTGCTCGTCGCTCATCACGTCGAGAGTGACCTCGACGCGGGTGACGCCCTCGACGCGGGAGACCGCTTCGGTGACGCGCTGGGTGATGGTGTCGCGCATGGGGCAGCCGGAGACCGTCAGGTACACGGTGACCGCGACCGCGCCGTCATCCCCGATCTCCACCGATTTGACCATCCCCAGTTCGGTGATGGGTCGGTTGATCTCGGGGTCGTTCACCGTCGCCAGTGCCTCGCGCACCGCGTCTTCCGTAGCCATGAGAACGATGGTACGGCGCGCCGAGGGGCGTCCGGGATGCCCCTCAGCGGTCGTCTGTGTCACGTCCCGTCGGCCGTTCCGACCGTTCTGCCGGGAATACGACATGCCCGGGATGCCCGTCGTGCCCGCGCCGCCCGTCCAGCTCCTTGACCAGGTCCTGGAGCTCGGAGCGGATCCAGTCGCGGGTCGCGACCTCGCCGAGGCCGATGCGCAGGGCGGCGATCTCCCGGGTGAGGTACTCGGTGTCGGCGATGGACCGTTCGTTCTGCTTGCGGTCCTGCTCCAGATTGACCCGGTCGCGGTCGTCCTGCCGGTTCTGCGCGAGCAGGATCAGCGGCGCGGCGTAGGAGGCCTGGAGGGAGAGCACCAGCGTCAGGAAGATGAACGGGTAGGGGTCGAACCGCAGTTGGCTGGGCGCGGTGATGTTCCACGTCAGCCACACGAAGATGACGACCGTCATCCAGACGATGAAGCGCCCCGTGCCCAGGAAGCGGGCGATGCGCTCCGACAGCCGCCCGAACGCCTCCGGGTCCCACTCGGGCAGCACCCTGCGGCGCGGCGGGCGCGGCTGGTCCAGCCGGGGCGCACGGGGCCGGGTGGCGGCCGTGGCCCCCACCGGGTGGCGTTCACGGGTCGCGGCGTCACGCTCAGGAGCCATGGCTGCCCACCCCCTCGCTGTTCTCGTCGTCCAGGTGGAACTCCGTCTCCCGCCAGTCCTCGGGGAGCATGTGGTCCAGGACGTCGTCCACGGTGACCGCGCCGAGCAGCGCTCCGGACTCGTCCACCACGGGCGCGGCGACCATGTCGTACGTGGCGAAGAACCCGGCGATGAGGCGCAGCGCCGCGTCCGGGTACAGCGGCTGCAGGTCGGTGTCGACGATGGAGCTGACCAGCGAGTACGGAGGCTCGCGCAGCAGCCGCTGGAAGTGGACCGTGCCCAGGTACTTGCCGGTCGGCGTCTCGTCCGGCGGCCGGCAGACGTAGACCTGGGCGGCGAGCGCGGGGGACAGGTCGGCGTTGCGGACCCGGGCCAGGGCGTCGGCGACGGTGGCGTCCGGGCGCAGCACGATCGGCTCGGTGGTCATCAGACCGCCGGCCGTGTGCTCCTCGTACGACATCAGGCGGCGCATGTCGGCCGCGTCGGCGGGCTGCATCAGGCTCAGCAGCCGCTCCTTGTCCTCCTCGGGCAGCTCGCCGAGCAGGTCGGCCGCGTCGTCGGGGTCCATGGCCTCCAGGACGTCCGCCGCGCGCTCCTCCTTCAGCTTGCCGAGGATCTCGATCTGGTCGTCCTCCGGCAGCTCCTCGAGCACGTCGGCCAGGCGGTCGTCGTCCAGCGCGGCGGCCACCTCGGCGCGCCGCTTGGGGGAGAGGTGGTGCAGGACGTTGGCGAGGTCGGCGGGGCGCAGCTGCTCGAAGGTGGCGAGCAGGCTCTCGGCGCCCTGTCCGTGCTCCTCCAGGGAGAAGCCGGTGACGGCCGACCACTCGGCGGTCAGCGTCTCGCCCTTGGCGCGCCGGAAGGCCCCGCCCCTCTTTCCCTTGCGGACGAAGACCCGGTCGACCTCCCAGTCGCGGCGGGCGGGCAGCTGCTGCACGGACACGTCGAGGACGGTGACCTCCTCGCCGGTCTCCACCAGCGTCACCCGCCGGTCCAGCAGCTCGCCGAAGACCAGCCGCTCGGTGGGCCGCTGCTCGAAGCGCCGGACGTTCATCACTCCGGTGGTGATGACCTGTCCGGACTCGATGCCGGTGACCCGGGTCATGGGCAGGAAGATGCGGCGCCGGGTCGCCAGTTCGACGACCAGCCCGAGCAGTCGTGGTGGCCTGCGGCCGACGCGCAGCATCACGACCAGGTCGCGCACACGGCCCACCTGGTCGCCGTTCGGGTCGAAGACGGGGACCCCGGCGAGGTGCGAGACGAAGATCCGGGGGGCGCCGGCTGCCATGGCTGTGCTTCCTCTGCTGACGTGGCCTGGGAATCGCCCAGTGTTCGGGTGTTCCGCTCTCTTTGTAAATTGATCGGTGAATTGCTCGGATTTGCCTGCTCGGGTGCGCTTCAGGCTAGCCCGTACCGGTCGGATACGCCCTGGTGGCGGGTCCGGACGGACTCGCTCCGCCGGGCGGCCGAGGCCCCGGTACGCTGCGGTCCACCGCTCAGGAACCGGCAGAAAGGCGACCTCACCTGTGACTGCGACTCCCCAGGGCCGTATCCGCCGGGCCGCGCTGGTGGCCGCGATCTGCGTCGGCGCCGTGACGGGCGCGTCGGTGCTCACCGGGTGCGGCGGCGAGGATCCGGACGCGGGGACGAACGGAGTGGGCAAGCTGCCCCCCGACCGGATCCAGGCGAGGACGCGGGCCGCGGCGTCGGCGGCGTCCGCGGTACGGCTGTCCGGCACGGTCGTGACCAGCGGCCGTACGTACACGCTGGACATGCGGCTCAAGGACGACGGCGGCACCGGGTCGGTGACGTCGAGGGGGGCGACCTTCAAGCTGCTCCGGGTCGGCAGGCAGCTGTTCCTGAAGGCCGACGCGGACTTCTGGCACGAGGCCGGCGGCAAGGACGGCGGTGACGGCGCGGCCGGCAAGCTGGACGGCAAGTACGTCAAGGTGCCGCAGGGTGACCCCGCGTACAAGAAGTTCAGCGGCTTCACGGACAAGGACGTCCTCCTCGACGGGCTGCTCACACTGCACGGTCCACTGGCGACCGACGGGCACCACGACGACGCGGGTACCCGCACCATTCGCATCACCGGCGACAAGGGCTCCGGGGGCAGCCTCGACGTCTCCCTGGAGGGCACCCCCTATCCCCTCCGCCTGGTCCGCGCGGGCGGGGCGGGCACTCTCAGCTTCGCCGACTGGGGCAAGGACTTCGCCGTGACCGAGCCCGCGAAGGGCGAGACCGTCGATTACGGCAAGCAGCTGCCGACGTCGTGAGCACCGGCCACGCCGGTCCGCCGCGAGGGTGATCGGCAACGACGGCGAGAACCGTGATCGGCTCCCGGCGCTACCGCCTCTTGCGGCGCTTCGCCAGGAGCTTCGGCAGTCCCGCGGGCACCGGCCGTCGCGTCGTCGCCACAGTCGCGACCGGCCGCTCGGCCAGGCTGCCGTCGGGCAACGGCAGCACGGACCCGGCCGGGGCCAGACGCAGCACCCGGCACTCGCGGGCCCAGCGGGCCGGCATCTCCTCGCCGTCGTGGGCGTTCAGGCGCTTGCCCTTCAGCTCGGCGACGGCGGCCTGCCACCGCTCCGAGCCCGGGGCCAGCTCGGACACGGTCGCCGGGAACGTCACCAGCCGGCCGCCCTTGTCCTTGCTGCGCACGGTGACCTCCGCGGCGCCGCCGTCGACCAGCCCCTCGAGCGGCTGCTCACCGGGCCCGTCGCCGACCAGGCACACCGCGCCCTCGTGCCACACGTGCCACAGCGCACGCGCGGCGGAGGTACCCGCGCCCCTGACCCAGACGAGGCCGGACTTCTTCGAGGCCTCCTCGACAAGGGCCCGGTCGAGCAGCTCACGTGTCATGGGCCCAGCCTATACAGCGCCCGGTCACAGCCAGCCGTTGCGCTTGAGCACCCGGTGGATGCCCACGCACATGGCGACCGTGACCCCCAGGACCAGCGGGTAACCGTACTTCCAGTGCAGTTCCGGCATGTGGTCGAAGTTCATGCCGTACACACCGGTCACCATCGTCGGCACGGCGATGATCGCGGCCCAGGCGGTGATCTTGCGCATGTCCTCGTTCTGCGCGACGGACGCCTGCGCCAGGTTCGCCTGGAGGATGGAGTTGAGGAGTTCGTCGAAGCCGAGCACCTGCTCCTGGACCCGGGCGAGGTGGTCGGCGACGTCCCGGAAGTACTTCTGGATGTCCGGGTCGATCAGTCGCATCGGCCGCTCGCTCAGCAGCTGCATGGGCCGCAGCAGCGGCGCCACCGCGCGCTTGAACTCCAGCACCTCGCGCTTGAGCTGGTAGATCCGCGCCGAGTCCACACCGCGGGACACCCCGCCGCGGCCCGGCGAGAAGACCTCGGTCTCGACCTCGTCGATGTCGTCCTGCACGGCGTCGGCGACCGCGATGTAGCCGTCCACGACATGGTCGGCGATGGCGTGCAGCACGGCTGAGGGGCCCTTGGCGAGCAGCTCTGCGTCGTCCTGCAGCCGGTGCCGGAGCGCCCGGAGCGAGCCCTTGCCGCCGTGCCGGACGGTGATGAAGAAGTTCCGGCCGGTGAAGCACATGACCTCGCCGGTCTCGACGACCTCGCTGTTGGCGGTGAGCCGGTCGTGCTCGACGTAGTGGATGGTCTTGAAGACGGTGAAGAGCGAGTCGTCGTAGCGCTCCAGCTTGGGCCGCTGGTGGGCCTGCACCGCGTCCTCCACCGCCAGTGGGTGCAGCCCGAACTCGGCCGCGATACCCGCGAATTCGGCCTCGGTCGGCTCGTGCAGGCCGATCCACACGAAGCCGCCGTCGCGCCTGACGCGCCGCATCGCCTCGTGCGGGCCGAGCGGCCCCTCGCTCGTCACCCGCCGGCCGTCGCGGTAGACGGCGCAGTCCACGACGGCCGAGGACGTGGCGGGGTCGCGGGTGGTGTCGTACGGCGACGCGCCGCTGTCCTTGCGCAGCGAGACGCGGGACGGACGGACCACGGCGCGCAGGTCGCGGATCATCGACATGGGCAGGCTCCTTCGCGACAGGCAGCGAAAGACCGTCGGCGACGGATGGAACCACCCGGAATGGGGACGTCCTGACTGCGGGATGTTTGGCACGTCCACAAAGCGGGGAGCACCGCACCGTCGCGGTGGCGACTTCGCTACTGATGCAGAACTGAGGCGATCCGGCGGAACGGACGACCGGACGGATCGGGCAAAGCGATGGAAGTGCTCTTCCGAAGGGCGACGCGCACGGAAAGGCCGCAGCAGCCAGCCAGAAACCAGCCAGTGACTACATCAGCGGGCGGAAGAGCGAGTGGTACTGCACGGTCGACTTCGATCCATGACAGCCCCACCTCCTCCGGCCGGTCCCTCGTAAGGGAGTCTCAGGTGCCGGGACTTGACGGCATGCTCGGCATGCTGTCCCGAACCACCTGCTCAGCGTAGCAGCCGCCCGAAGTGTCAAGGCGCCGCTTTGCCCGCTGCTGACGAGTTCTATGCTCACCGCATGGTTGATGTTCTTCCTCTGGTCGAGGCACGGTTGACGACCGCGCTGGGCGCCCCGGACGCGCGCGCCGCCGTCACCTTCCTCGGCACGGACCGCGTCGAGGTGCTCCGGTTCCAGGAGGGGGACGTCCTCAGGTACGCCACCCTCGGCATGTCCGCGCACCCCATGACCGACCCCACGGCGATGCTCGCAGACCCGGTCAAGGGCCCCCGCGCCGAGTTGGTCCTCTCCGTGCGCGCGGGCCGCGCCGACACCGACAAGGTGCTGCGCCCGCTCGCGGTGCTGGCCGCGTCGCCGCAGGTGGAGGGGCTGATCGTGACTCCGGGCGCCTCCCTGGACGTCGGCGAGACGTTGTGGCCCGGCGCTCCCTTCACCTCGGTCCTCGTGGGCGAACCCGGCGGCCTGGTGGAGGATCTGGAGCTGGACGAGCCGATGGAGCCCGTACGGTTCCTGCCGCTGCTGCCGATGACCCCCAACGAGGCCGCCTGGAAGCGGGTGCACGGCGCCCAGGCCCTCCAGGAGCGCTGGCTGAGCCACGGGACGGACCTGCGCGACCCGGTCCGTCGGTCCGTCCCGCTCGACTGATCCGGCAGTGACCGATCTCACCAACGCAAGGTGTTGACCGGTCAGTTGGCGAAGACGGCGACCGAGTCCTCGGTGGCGTGCGCCGTCGCGTGCTCGGCCACCTCCTGGGTGAGGGCCCGGCGCCGCACGACCACCACGAGCGCGCCCAGCAGCGCGGTGACCGCCGCCATCAGGAACGGGACGTGGATGTCGCTCCACTCCTCGATCTTCGGCGCGAGACAGGGAGCGGCGGCGGCCGCGAACCAGCGGACGAAGTTGTAGCCCGCGCTGGCCACCGGGCGCGGGGCGTCCGACACGCCGAGGGCCAGCTCGGTGTAGACGGTGTTGTTGACGCCGATGAAGGCGCCGGACAGAACCGTGCAGACGATCGCGGTGGCGTGGTCGCCGTACCCGAGGGTCAGGACGTCGGCGGCGAGCAGCGCCAGTGAGGCGCCGAGCACCTTCAGCGAGCCGAACCGCTCCTGCATGCGCGGCGCCACGATCACGGAGAACACCGCGAGCAGCACTCCCCAGCCGAAGAACACCGCGCCTGAGCGGTACGGGGTCATGTCCAGCACGAACGGCGTGAACGCCAGCACTGTGAAGAACGTGTAGTTGTAGAAGAACGCCGAGACCGCGGCCGAGGCGAGGCCGCCGTGGCCGAGCGCCCTGACCGGGTCCAGCACCGAGGTCTTCCGGGCCGGCTTCGGCTGCTCCTTCAGGAACGCCGTGATGCACAGGAAGCCGATCGCCATGAGCGTGGCCGTGCCGAAGAAGGGGTAGCGCCAGCTCATGTTGCCGAGGACCGCGCCGAGCAGCGGGCCGCAGGCCATGCCGAGGCCGAGCGCGGACTCGTAGAGCAGGATCGCCGCCGCACTGCCTCCGGCCGCCGCGCCGACGATCACCGCGAGCGCGGTCGAGACGAACAGCGCGTTGCCGAGCCCCCAGCCCGCCCGGAAGCCGACCAACTGGCCGACGCTGCCCGAGGTGCCGGCGAGACCCGCGAAGACGACGACGAACGCGAGGCCGAGCAGCAGCGTCCTGCGGCCCCCGATGCGGCTGGAGACGAAGCCGGTCAGCAGCATCGCGACCGCGGTGATCAGGAAGTACGAGGTGAAGAGCAGGGACACCTGGCTGGGCGTGGCGTGCAGGCCCTGGGCGATGGACGGCAGGATCGGATCGACCAGGCCGATGCCCATGAAAGCGACGACGGAGGCGCCGGCCGTGGCCCAGACAGCCTTGGGCTGTCGCAGGAGGTCCATGTTTTCTCCAACAAGTTAGATCAGCTAATAAGTGTAAACTACATCCACTGGGGGGCCGAAGGTGCGTTCCCTCCGGACGGGTGATCGTCCTTGACGTGGGGGGGCCGGGGTAGGACCGTGGAGCCCTATGAGGGGCGAACCCAGTTGCCCGCGGTGCGGTGGCCGGGTCAGGGCGCCCGGTCTCTTCGTCGATGCGTGGCAGTGCGATGTGCACGGCACGGTGTATCCGCTGCAGCCCGTGATCCCGCCCAGTGTCGAGGCCCTCGCAGCCGTGGTGCATCGCACGCACGTTCCGTTGTGGATGCCCTGGCCGCTGCCGGTCGGCTGGCTCTTCACCGGCGTGGCCTACGCGGGCGACGACCGCAGCGGCGGCCGCGCGACCGCCGTCGCCTGCTCCGGACCCGGCCCGCTCGGCGGTCCGGGCGAACTCATCCTGGTCGCCGAGGAGCTCGGTGTCGGCCTCGGCGCCCGGTACGCGGGCATCGACGGCCCGGACCCGGGGTCGTACATGAACGTGGAGAAGCCGCCCCAGGCCAAAGTGCTGGCCGCAGGTCGCCCGACCCCGCTCTGGCACGTCTACCGCACCCCCGACGACCGCGCGGTGTTCGCCGGTGAGGCGCTCGGCATGTGGCTGTGGGCGGTGATCTGGCCGGAGCGGGCCGGGGTGCTCATGTACGACGAGCTGGTGCTGACGGATCTGCGGGACGCGGGGGCGGAGATAGACCTGGTTCCGTGCGGAGCGTTGTCGCCCCGTTTGCTTCGGCCGTAGGGCCTGTGGGGCTGCCGGGTCGCCGTCGCGGGCGGGTACGGGTCCGCAGATGGCTTGCTCGCGCGGTCACCGCGTCCCTCAGGCCGACCGGTAAAGGGCCCTCCAGGGTTGCGGGTGTGACAGTCGGACTTCGAAACCCCGCTATCCTTGGGTGTCCCCTTCCGTCCGTCGTCGCCTGGAGTCTGCGTGCGTATCGACCTGCACTGTCACTCCACGGCCTCCGACGGTACGGACACCCCGGCTGAGCTGGTGCGCAAGGCCCGCGCCGCCGGGCTGGACGTCGTCGCGCTGACCGATCACGACACCACGCGCGGGTACGCCGAGGCGATCGCCGCGCTGCCCGAGGGGCTGACGCTGGTCACCGGCGCCGAGCTGTCCTGCCGCATCGACGGTGTCTCGATGCACATGCTGGCCTACCTCTTCGACCCCGCGGAGCCCGCTCTGCTCGCCGAGCGCGAGCTGGTGCGGGACGACCGGGTGCCGCGGGCCCAGGGCATGGTCGCGAAGCTGAACGCGCTGGGCGTGCCGGTCACCTGGGAGCAGGTCGAGCGGATCGCGGCCGGCGGTTCCGTGGGGCGCCCCCATGTCGCCACCGCGCTGGTCGAGCGGGGCGTCGTACCGACGGTGAGCGACGCGTTCACCGAGCAGTGGCTGGCGGACGGCGGCCGGGCCTACGTGGAGAAGCACGAGACCGACCCCTTCGAGGCGATCCGGCTGGTCAAGAACGCGGGCGGGGTCTGTGTGTTCGCGCACCCGGCCGCCGCCAGGCGCGGGCGTACGGTTCCCGAGGCGCGGATCGTGGAGATGGCCGAGGCCGGCCTGGACGGCATCGAGGTCGACCACATGGACCACGACGCCGGCGCCCGCGACCGGCTGCGCGGCCTGGCGAAGGACCTGGACCTGCTGGTGACGGGCTCCTCGGACTACCACGGCAGCCGCAAGGACATCGCGCTCGGCGCGTACACGACCGACCCCGAGGTGTACGGGGAGATCACTCGGCGAGCGACCGGGGCGTTCCCCGTCCCCGGCACGGGCGGAGCCTGAGGCCCTCGGTGGCCCGCCCGCGCCCCTAGTCCATCCTTTTCAGCAAGGCCAGTACTTCCCCCATGTTCGACATCGCCGTCTTCGGCTCCCTGTTTCTGACCCTTTTTGTCATCATGGATCCCCCTGGGATCACCCCGATCTTCCTCGCCCTCACCGCCGGCCGCCCGGCCAAGGTGCAGAAGCGGATGGCCTTCCAGGCCGTGTGTGTCGCGGGTGGGGTCATCGCCACGTTCGGTGTCCTCGGGCACCAGATCCTCAACTACTTGCACGTCTCCGTCCCCGCGTTGATGATCGCGGGCGGTCTGCTGCTCCTGCTGATCGCGCTGGACCTGCTCACCGGCAAGACCGACGAGCCGAAGCAGACCAAGGACGTGAACGTGGCGCTCGTGCCCCTGGGCATGCCGCTGCTGGCCGGACCGGGTGCGATCGTGTCCGTGATCCTTGCCGTGCAGAAGGCGGACAGCGTGGCCACGCAGATGTCGGTGTGGTCCGCGATCCTCGCGATCCACGTCGTGCTGTGGCTCGTGATGCGTTACTCGTTGCTGATCATCAGGGTCATCAAGGACGGCGGCGTGGTGCTGGTGACGCGGCTCGCGGGCATGATGCTCTCCGCGATCGCCGTCCAGCAGATCATCAACGGGATCACTCAGGTGATCCGGGGGAGCTGAGCGCGTCGTCCCGGCTCCCCCGGAAAGCTTGAGTGCGACGTCCCCGTTACGAGGCCGGGGTCTCGGCCGGGCGGATCCACAGGCGCTGCCCGATGGCGGCGGCCTGCTGAACGATCCGGTTGACGGAGGCGGCGTCCACGACGGTGCTGTCCACGGTGGTGCCGTCGACCTCGTCGAGTCGCATGATCTCGAAGCGCACAGGCTTCTCCCTTCGTCTGGTCATCCTCCTGAGGAGAACTACTCGGTGGACCGGGGCTGTCCCCGGTCTCGTAGGAGTCAACGTGCTGCTTGTTACAAACATTCCCTACGCTAAATAAATTTTTCGAACGCCTAATTACTGACCGGTAAGCAGGCGGCACGGGACCGAACGGGAGCGGTTGTGTTCATAGCGTGACCGCCGGGACAATGGAGACGATGAACGACGACCTGGCCGCCCTGGGCGCCCGCATCGACCGCACGAACGAGCTGCTGGAACGCATGCTCGCCGAGGTGGCGAAGACGCCCTCGACCCACGCGATCTTCGTCGACGCGGGGTATCTGTACGCGGCCGCCGGCCGGCTTGTCGCGGGCACCGAGGACCGCCGGGCCTTCGACCTCGACGCCGAGGGACTGATCGACGCGCTCATCGACCGGGCCCGCCAGGTCTTCGCGGACAGCCGCCTGCTGCGGGTCTACTGGTACGACGGCGCCCGCCGCCGCATCCACACCGCCGAGCAGCAGAGCATCGCCGAGCTCCCCGACGTCAAGGTCCGCCTCGGCAACCTCAACGCGAACAACCAGCAGAAGGGCGTCGATTCGCTGATCCGCAGCGACCTCGAATCGCTGGCGCGGCACCGCGCGATCAGCGACGCGGCCCTGCTCGGCGGCGACGAGGACCTGGTCTCGGCGGTCGAGGCCGCGCAGGGCTACGGCGCCCGGGTCCACCTGTGGGGCATCGAGGCACCCGAGGGCCGCAACCAGGCCGAGCCACTGCTCTGGGAGGTCGACAGCCAGCGCACCCTCGATCTCGAGTTCTTCAAGCCGTACGTCTCCCGCCGCACGGCCGCCGCCTACGACGCCACCAGCGGCACCCGTCCCACCCGTGAGGACGTCCGCTTCGTCGGCGCCCAGATCGCCGCGAAGTGGCTGGTCTCCCGGGGGCGCGAGACCCTGGTCGAACTGCTCCCCGGCCATCCCTACCTGCCCGGCTCGGTCGACCAGGACCTGCTGGTCGAGGCCGAGGGCCTGCTCCAGTACTCCCTGCGCGGCCAGGCGGACCTGCGCCGCGCGCTCAGGGACGGCTTCTGGGAGCATCTGCAGACGCAGTACTAGCCATAGCTAGGGACCGTCTGACCTTCGGGTCGTTGCCGGAAAGGCGGTCGCGCGGCGTCAGGTGCGTGCTCTCGGCGTGCCGGCTCCAGGCTCTCGTACCGGAGGTACTCGGGCCTGGGGCCGGTGCGGCGAGTGGGGGCACCTCCCACGCCTTGAGGCAGTGGGGGAGCGTGCAGGGCGTCGCGCGGCAGACGGGAATGGCCGGACAGGT
>NZ_JCAJZW010000024.1:0-123500 GCF_059510455.1 Streptomyces sp. NTD91 | reverse complement strand
CTCACGACATCTCCCTCTCGAAGGGTGTCCGTTGTGTCCCGGGCCACAGCTCATCAGACACGGGGGCCGGTGACAAGGGCCGTCGGCGAAATTGGTTTAGACCTGTCCTGGGCGGTGGTGGTGCGGCCGGGTCGCGCGCGTGCCTCACGCCGACCTGAACGCCTTTCTCACGTCGGCGCGCGTCCCTCTCTCACCCCGGACTGTGCGCCTCCCGCGCACGGGCCCCGTCCGTGACGCCTGCCGCGACGTCCTCGAACACGTCGGCTCCCTCGTTCCGTGCCAGCAGATACGCCTGTGCCTCGCCCACGTCGAAGTACATCCCGTGCAGCTCCAGCTCACCCCTGGCCAGCGCCCGGACCACCGGAGCGTGCGCCCGCAGGTGCTCCAACTGCTGGACCACGTTGATCAGGCACAGCTCCTCCATCGCGTCCGCCGTGGGCCGCCCGGCGAGCCGGGGCCGGGCGCGGCGGCTCTCGGCCATGCGCTGCAGACTCGGCACCCCGTGCCGCAACCAGCGCCCCAGCGGGGTGTCCCCGCCGACCTGCTCCGCGCTGCCAGGGATGTCCCCGCGGGCGCCCTCCGTGCTCCCCGTGGGGCTCGCGGTCAGCAGCGCCCGTACCGCTCCGCACCCCGAGTGTCCGCACACCGTGATGGAGCGCACACCGAGCACCTCCACCGCGTACTCGACGGCAGCCGCCACCGAGTGGTCGCCGTGCTCCTCGCCCGGGGCCGGCACCAGGTTGCCGACGTTGCGGACGACGAACAGGTCGCCGGGGCCACTCGCGGTGATCATCGACGTGACGAGCCGGGAGTCGGCACAGGTGAGGAAGAGCTGTGCCGGCCGCTGGCCCTCCCGGGCGAGCCGCGCCAGCTCCGCACGCACCAGCGGCGCGGTGTCGCGCTGGAACGAGCCGACCGCACGGGCCAGTTCGTGTCCTGCTTCCCGGCCCGCCGGTGCGGCGACGGCGCCCGGGCAACAGGACCGGTGACCGCGCCAGGGCGTCCAGGGGCGGCACCGGCATCCGGGGGAGGGAGCCGGTCCGGTGGGTGCGGGCGACGCGGAGGTCGGGGCCGGTCCGGTGGACGGAGCCGGTTCGGCGTTCCGGGTTCCGCCCCGGCGCCCCGTCAGCTCGGCCCTGCCGCCCCGGGCGGTGTGGGCGCTGCGCCAGTCCTGCAGCGACTCGTACGCCGCGTGGTCCATGAACGATGACTCCAACTCCAGCACGGCGTGGGCGCCTTGGGGTACGAGATGCAGGGCTCGGCTGAGCCGGGGCACCGCGAGGAACGTCAACTGGCCCCGGACTCTTACGTGATGGACTCCTTCTCTCTCTTCATGGGTGATCCGGGTGCGGGCGAGGCGGTGGAGGGAGACGGCGACTGCCACGGCGACCCCGAGGAGCACGCCCTGCAGGACGCCGAGGAGCACCACGCCGAGTGTGGCCGCGGCGTAGACCGGCACTTCGCGGTGGCGCGTCACCGTGCGGATGTGGTGCAGGGACACCACCTGGATGCCGACGGCCATCACCAGGGCGGCGAGAGAGGCGAGAGGGATCTTCTCCAGGATCGGGAGCATCAGCAGCGCGGCGACTGCTACGAGAACGCCGTGCAGCATCGTGGAGTTCCGGCTCACGGCACCGGATGCGACATTCGCCGTACTGCGCACGGCCCCCCCGGCGACCGGCAGCCCGCCGAGCGCTCCGGAGACGACGTTGGCGGCTCCCTGCCCCAGCAGCTCCCGGTCGGGATCGGAGCGGCCGGCGCGCGGAGCCGGGCCGGGGCGGGCCGCGACCAGCTTGTCCACGGCCACCGCGCCGAGCAGCGACTGCACGCTGCACACCAGGGTGGTGGTGAGCACGGCGAAGGCCAGTCCGAGCGCCGTTCCCTCGGGCAGTCCGGGCAGGGCGTGGCTGCGCCAGGACGGCAGGTCGACCCGGGGCAGGGACAGGCCGGTGAGGGCTGCCGCGGCGGTGGCCCCGGTCACCGCGACCAGGGCGGCCGGCACGCTGCGGAGCAGCCGTCCGGCGCGGCCGGGCAGCCGGGGCCAGGCCATGAGCAGGGCCAGCGTCAGCGCGCTCGTCGAGACGGCGGCCGGATGCAGGCGGGCCAACTGCGCGGGCAGGGCGAGGACGTTGGCGAGCACGGAGCTATCGGGACTGCCGTCGAGGACGATGTGCAGTTGGGCGACGGTGATGGTGATGCCGATCCCGGCGAGCATGCCGTGCACCACGGCCGGGCTGACGGCGAGGGCGGCGCGCGCGACCCGCAGGAGTCCGAGGCCGAGTTGGGCGAGTCCGGCGAGGACGGTGATGCCACAGGTGGCCCGCCAGCCGTAGCGGTGGATCAGGTCGGCGGTGACCACGGTGAGTCCGGCGGCGGGACCGCTGACCTGCAGCGGGCAGCCGCCGAGCCGGCCGGCGACGAGTCCGCCCACGGCGGCGGCGACGAGGCCGGCCTGGAGCGGGGCGCCGGTGGCCAGAGCGATCCCGAGGGACAGGGGCAGGGCGATGAGGAGGACCGCGATGGACGCCGACAGGTCGGCGCCGGCCAGGGCGAGCGGGCGCGTGCGGGTCGGCGGTGGACTGTGCGGGGGGTGGGGGTGCTGAGTGTGCGGGGGCGTGAAGACCGACACGGTCCCGTCTCCTTCAGGGCGGCGGGATGGAGTGATACATGGCAAAGAGAACGTAATCCGACGTAAAGGCCATGCATAGCGTTTCGCGGCAAACAGCCCAATCGATTCCCCGGGCGAGGGAAGTAATTGCTTGATCGGCTTGTCGTACTGATCCCTTCTCGATCCCGTGCGACCTTGGCGGTGCTGTCGGTGCGAGCCCGGCGCACCACCAGAAAACGGCCCACATCGGCGATTGCCGGAGAGAAGCCGGAGAGAAGGAAGAAGGTGGGCGGAACATGGCCGCCACCCAGAGGGTCGCCGTCGGCGTCATGGTCGCCGCGGCCTGCGCCTCGTCGCTCGCCGGTTGTGCGACCGGCTCCGACGCCTCCCACGGTTCTCACGGCCCGAAGCAAGCCGCGCCCGGACCGCAGGCGGGGGTGCCGGCGCCCGGCAGTGTGTTCCGGCTGATCGGCGACGGATCCACCGCGTACACCGGCTCACAGCCGCATCTGCTCCGCCCGGAACGGCTGAAGTCCGGTCAGAGGCCGCCGCAGTTCGTGGTGTTCTCCTGGGACGGTGCGGGCGAGGGCAGCCAGAAGCTGTTCGCGCACTTTCGTGAGGTGGCCAAGGCGAACCACGCGACCATGACGTTCTTCCTGAGTGGCGTGGACATGCTGCCGAAGGAGAAGCGCGAGCTGTACAAGCCGCCCCAGCACGCGCCGGGCAGTTCCGACATCGGCTTCAGCGACGAGAAGGGCATCGCCGACACGGTCGAGCAGGCCCGGCTGGCCTGGCTGGAGGGCGATGAGATCGGCACCCACTTCAACGGCCACTTCTGCGGGCCCGACGGCGGGATCGGCACCTGGTCGGTGGACGAGTGGAAGAGCGAGATCGCCCAGGCCAAGCAGTTCGTGAAGACCTGGAAGACCAACACGGGCATGACGAAGACGGCGCCACTGCCCTTCGATTACGACAAGGAACTGATCGGCGCACGGACCTCCTGCCTGGAAGGCCGGAAGAACTTCATGAAGGCGGCCCGCGAGCTGGGCTTCCGCTATGACTCCAGCGGCGCGGCCGAACAGGTCTGGCCCAGCGAGAAGGACGGCCTGTGGGACCTGTCGATGCAGAAGGTGCCGTTCCCCGGGCACACCTACGAGCGGTTGACCATGGACCGTGACTTCATGGTGAACCAGTCCGGGACCCGGACCCAGGGTGACCCGGACAAGTTCGAGTACTGGGGCGACCAGATGCGCGACGGTCTGGTCAAGGGCTTCTACCGGGCCTACGACGGCAACCGCGCGCCGCTGGTCATCGGCAACCACTTCGAGTCGTGGAACGGCGGCACGTACATGCGCGCCGTCGAGGAGACGGTGAAGGAGGTGTGCAACAAGCCCGAGGTGCGCTGTGTCTCCTTCCATCAGCTGGTCGACTGGCTGGATGCCCAGGATCCGAGGGCCCTGGGGAGGCTCCGCACCCTCCAGGTGGGCGAGGCCCCCAGGCAGGGCTGGGCGTCCTTCCTCTCCGGTCGCCCGGCCCCGGCGCCGAAGGGGGTGCCCGGAGCGCCGGCGGTCAGGCCGTAGACACCACGCGCGAACCGTGGACGTCGCGTCCGGGCGTTCACACCGTGGGAGTCATACGGTCGTCGTGGCCTGCGCGCCGAGGGATTCGCCGAGCACGAAGGCGGGGTCGACCTGGGCGGCCAGGTCGGCCCCGGTGCGTTCGTTGCCCCACGCCTCGGCGTTCTTCAGGTGGAAGTGCACCATCTGCTGGGTGTAGCGCTCCCAGTCCCGCAGCGCGTACGTGGCGTCCGCGGCGGCCCGCAGGGTGTGCAGAGCGCGGGCGTTGGTCTCCTCCAGCAGGTCGAACCGGGGCGGTCGGCCCTTCTCCATGGCGCGCACCCAGTCCGAGCGGCCGACGGCCACGAGCAGGTCGTCCCCGACCTCCGCGCGCAGAAAGTCGATGTCGTCCTGCTCCTGGATCTTGTTGCCGACGACCTTCAGGGCGACGCCGAAGTCGCGGGCGTACTCCTTGTACTGGCGATGGACGGAGACCCCCTTCCGGGTCGGTTCGGCGACGAGGAACGTCATGTCGAAGCGGGTGAACATGCCGGAGGCGAAGGAGTCCGAACCCGCGGTCATGTCGACCACGACGTACTCGTCGGGGCCGTCGACGAGGTGGTTCAGGAACAGCTCCACCGCTCCCGTCTTGGAGTGGTAGCAGGCGACCCCGAGGTCGGCGGCCGTGAAGGGGCCGGTGACCATCAGACGGACGGCGCCGCCGTCGAGTTCCACCGGCCGCGCGCAGGCGTCGTAGACCGGATTCGGCTCGCGCACCCGGACCAGCCGTGAGCCCGCACCGGGAGGAGTTGTTTTGATCATCTGAGCGGTGGAGCGGATGCGCGGGTTGGTGCCACGCAGATACTCCTTGATCAGTGGCAGCCGTGCGCCCATGGCGGGCAGTGCGGCGGCCTGCGACTCGGTGAGGCCGAGCGCGGGACCGAGGTGCTGGTTGATGTCCGCGTCGATGGCGACCACCGGTGCACCGGCAGCCGCGAGATGGCGGATGAACAGGGAGGAGAGCGTGGTCTTGCCACTGCCCCCCTTTCCGACGAAAGCAATTTTCATGTTCACCAACAGTAGTCAATCGATGGCTGTCCGTGTCATGGCCGAGTGAAGAAGACCACTCCTTCGAGGGGTCGGCCGAGGGGATGCGTAGGGTCGTACGCATGAGTACGACTGGCGCGAACGCCGACCCGCTCGCAACCCTGGGTTCGCTGCCCGGCGTGGCCGAATCCGTGGAGTCCGTGCGCAAGGCCGTGGACCGGGTCTACGGGCATCGGATCATGCGACGGCGCAGCTCCGAGATCACCTCCGAGGCGGCGCTGCGCGGCGCCCGCGGCTCCGCGGCGCTGTCCGGCGCCGACTGGGCTCTGGAGGAGGTGCGGCGGCGTACCGACTTCGGCGGTGACGCGGACGCGCGCGTCATGGGTGCCGCTCTCAGGCTTTCGGCGGAGTCCGGACAGCTGCTGTCCATCTGGCGGCAGTCGCCCCTCAGGGTGCTGGCACGGCTGCACGTGGTGGCCGCGGCGACCCAGGGCGACGAGGTCGGCAGGCCGCGCCAGGCCGGCGAGCCGGTGGACGAGCCACTGGTCGAGCTGCCGCTGCCGGACGCCCGGGAGGTCTCCGGCCGGCTGGAGGGGCTCGCCGACCTGATCATCGCGGGGACATCGGCACCGGCACTGGTGACGGCGGCCGTGGTGCACGGCGAGCTGCTCGCGCTGCGGCCCTTCGCGTCCCACAACGGCCTCGTTGCTCGCGCCGCCGAGCGGATCGTGCTGATCGGCAGCGGACTGGACCCCAAGGCGATCTGTCCGGCCGAGGTCGGCCACGCCGAGCTGGGCCGCGCCTCCTATCTGTCCGCGCTGGAGCAATACGTCTCCGGCACCCCGGAGGGCATGGCGGCCTGGATCGCGCACTGCGGCAGAGCGATCGAGCTGGGTGCGCGCGAGTCGACGGCCGTGTGCGAGGCACTGCAGCGCGGCGCGGCCTGAGGGGGCGACACCCCGGACATGGGTTGCGGCGGTACGAGAACTCGTACCGCCGCTGGCATGCTCACCGAGTTACCAAGCGTCCTCGATATCTGCCCATCAGGTCGGGGACTTTGCCCGTCACCTGGTGCGGCTGGCCCGTAATCGACGGGTCGACGTCGCGTGGGTGCCCGGTGTCCATGCGCGGTCCGTGGGGCCGGTGCGTAGTGAGGTGATCCTCTCGGATGTCCTTCGGTCTCGCGGGCCTAAGGCCTTTGTACCGCGAGCCGCAAGGAAGCGGAACCCCCGGCTGCGGTTCTTTGCTTCCGGTTAAAAACACGGATGAACCGGACAGGTTTTCGAGTGCCGTGCGTCGGTGGCGAGCCGCTGCCGCTCAGGCGGTGGTCCGGCGCCGGCTGGCGTACCAGACAAGGCCGGCGGTCGCGGCTGCCGCACCTATGGCCGCCGCCGCGACCAGCGCGGGGCCGGGCGCTACGGAGAACGTGGGCAGCCGCTTCTTCAGCGGGACCGGCCGGCGGAACTCGAGAACCGGCCACCCGCGCGCGAGTGCCTCACGGCGCAGCGCGCGGTCCGGGTTCACCACGTGCGGGTGCCCGACTGCCTGGAGCATCGGCAGATCGGTCGCCGAGTCGCTGTACGCGTAGCAGTGGTCGAGGTCGTAGCCCTCGGACACGGCCAGTTCCCGGACCGCCTCGGCCTTGGTCGGGCCGTAGGCGTAGTACTCCACCTCCCCGGTGAAACAGCCGTCCTCGCCGACGACCATGCGGGTGGCCACCACCCGGTCCGCGCCCAGCAGTTCGCCGATCGGCTCGACCACCTCGGCTCCCGAGGTCGACACGATCACCACGTCGTGGCCGGCCGCGTGGTGCTCCTCGATGAGGGAGGCGGCCTCGTCGTAGATGATGGGGTCGATCAGGTCGTGCAGGGTCTCGGCGACGATCTGTCGTACCTGCTGTACGTTCCAGCCGCGGACCAGGGCGGACAGATACTCGCGCATCCGCTCCATCTGGTCGTGGTCCAGGCCGCCGGCCAGGAAGACGAACTGGGCATATGCGGTGCGCAGCGCGGCCCTGCGGCTGATCAGTCCGCCTTGGTAGAAGGACTTGCCGAAGGTGAGCGTGCTCGACTTCGCAATGACCGTCTTGTCCAGATCAAAGAAGGCCGCCGCGCGGGGCCAGGAGTGGTTTTCCACGCCCCTGAGCATAGGCGCCCACCATTCGGCGTAAGGTGGGGCGCGTGGGTTTGCCTGAGAGGCCTCTCGGGTACACCATGGAAGTCACGGATCGTTCGCGACCGTGCTAACCCGGTCCGACTCCTCCCCCCCCGAGTCGGCCGTGGGGACGACCCCCGCTCTCCCCCCCGGCGGGGGTCGTCGCATGTCCGGACGGGTTTTCTCCCTCCTTCCCCTTTTCCCGAGCGACCGCGGGGCCGACACGGCCGCGCCGCGGCCGCCGCTTCGGCACGCCAAGATCCGTTACTGCGGGTAATCATCGCGCTGCTCTGTGGAAGTCGCCCAGGGATCGGTCCAGAGGTCACCGGTATGGGTGACGGTGATATTCACAGGCCCCGAGTTGTCCACAGATTTCGACCAAGATCCACATGATTTCGCGGATCGCTGCACCGTGATTCCAGCGCGCTCGGCCGGGGCGAGTTCCTGGCCGGTTCCGATTGCCGGAGCGCCTGTGACCGGTTTCTGCCGCCCGCTCATATGCGAGCCACTTGCCGGTTCTTCACACCTTTGGGAATCGCGTGGCCGCAGGGGCCGTGCGACCCACGCAGCGAAGGGGGAGCACCCGTGACCGCAGCCGTCACCCACGACCCGCCGCCCGGCGCCTCGGACCCGCCGGGCCGGCCCCTCATCCTCACCGAGGACGCCGAGCTCCTGGACGACCTGCTGCGCCTGTGCGCGGCCGCCGGTGCCACCCCCGAGGTCCACCACGGCGTACCGGAACACGGCGACGGCTGGGAGACGGCCCCGCTGGTGCTGGTCGGGGACGACGCCGTCCGCCGGGTCCACGGGGCCACACGCCGGCGCGGCGTGGTGCTCGTCGGCCGCGACCAGGACGACCCCGGGGTGTGGCAACGCGCGGTCGAGATCGGCGCCGACCACGTCCTGATGCTTCCCGACGGCGAGCAGTGGCTCGTCGACCGGATCGCCGACGTCGCCGAGGGAGTCGGCCGCCCGGCCCTCACCGTCGGGGTGATCGGCGGCCGGGGCGGGGCCGGGGCCTCCACGCTCGCGTGCGCGCTCGCCGTCACCTCCGCGCGCGAGGGACTGCGCACCCTCCTCGTGGACGCCGATCCGCTCGGCGGTGGACTCGACGTACTGCTCGGCGGGGAGAGCACCGACGGACTGCGCTGGCCCGCCTTCGCCGCCTCCCGCGGCCGGGTCGGCGGCGGCGCGCTGGAGGAGTCGCTGCCCGAACTGCACTCCCTGCGCGTGCTCAGCTGGGACCGCGGCGACTGCGTCGCCGTCCCGCCGCAGGCGGTGCGCGCGGTGCTGGCCGCCGCCAGGCGGCGCGGCGGCACGGTCGTGGTGGACCTGCCCCGCCGCCTCGACGACGGAGTCGCCGAGGTCCTCGCCCAGCTCGACCTCGCACTGCTCGTCGTCCCTGCCGAACTGCGCGCGGTGGCCGCCGCCGGGCGGGTCGCCTCCGCCGTCGGCATGGTCGTGCGCGACCTGCGGGTGGCGGTGCGCGGGCCGTACGCACCCGGGCTGGACGACCGGGAGGTGGCCCGGCTGCTCGGCCTGCCGCTGGCAGGGGAGGTGCCGGTCGAACCGGCGCTGCAGCGCCCGCACAGCGGCGCGAAGCCGCCCGCAGCGACCGGACGCGGCCCGCTCGCCCGCTTCTGCCTGAACTTCTGGGAGCGTGCGCTGGTCGAGGCCGGAGGCACCCGATGACCCTTCCCGGACTCGACCGCGTGGACGGCGCCGCCCTGCTCGACGGCGTCCGGCGTCGACTTGCCGAGAGCGGCGCCGAACCCACCCCCGCGCGCGTGGCCCAGGCCCTGCGCGAACAGGGCCGGGTGCTCGGCGACGCCGAAGTCCTCGGTGCTGCCCGGCAACTGAGGTCCGAACTCGTCGGCACCGGCCCCCTGGAGCCGTTGCTCGCCGACCCGGACGTCACCGACGTCCTGGTGTCCGCCCCGGGCCGGGTGTGGGTCGACCGCGGCGGCGGTCTGGAACTGACCACGGTGACCTTCCCCGACGCGGCGGCCGTACGACGCCTCGCCCAGCGGCTCGCCGCCGTGGCCGGACGCCGGCTGGACGACGCCCGGCCGTGGGCGGACGCCCGGCTGCCGGACGGCACCCGGCTGCACGCGGTGCTGCCCCCGGTCGCCGTCGGCTGCACCTGCCTGGCCCTGCGGGTCGTACGGCCCCGGGCGTTCACGCTGGACGAACTGGTCGAGGCCGGCACGGTGCCGCCCGGCGGCGAGCGGATCCTCAAGGCGCTGCTCGCGGCCCGGCTGTCCTTCCTCGTCAGCGGCGGCACCGGAAGCGGCAAGACGACGCTGCTCAGCGCCCTGCTGAGCCTGGCCGGGGCGGGCGAGCGGATCGTGCTCGCCGAGGACTCGGCGGAGCTGCGGCCGGACCATCCGCACGTCGTCCGGCTGGAGACCCGGCCCGCCAACCAGGAGGGCGCCGGCCTGGTCGCCCTGGAGGACCTCGTCCGGCAGGCGCTGCGGATGCGGCCCGACCGGCTGGTCGTCGGAGAGGTCCGCGGACCGGAGGTCGTGCATCTGCTCGCGGCCCTCAACACGGGTCATGAAGGCGGCTGTTGCACGGTCCATGCCAACGCCGCCGGAGACGTCCCGGCCCGCCTCGAGGCACTGGCCACGGCCGCCGGGCTGGACCGGGTCGCGCTGCACAGCCAGCTGGCCGCGGCGCTCTCCGTCGTCCTGCACCTGGTACGGGACCGGTCCGGGCGGCGCCGGATCGCCGAGGTGCACGTCCTGGAGCGGGACGCCTCGGGGCTGGTCAGGACCGTGCCGGCGCTGCGCTGGGGTGAGCGGGCCTTCGTGCGGGAGCGGGGCTGGGAGAGGCTGCGGGACCTGCTGGGAGCCGCGGGCGAGTTCGAGGACGAGGGTGACGGAAGTGATCGGTGAGACGTCCCTGAGCGCCGCGCTGGTCTGTCTCGGCGCGCTGGTCCGGCTGCTGGGCGGGTGGCACTACGGAATGCGGCGGGCGAGGCTGCTCCTGGCGGGCGGTGGAGAGGTGACGACCGGCCCACCCTCCTGGGACCGGGCCTTCGCGCGACTGCGGAACACGGGTGGCCGCTTGGGGGCCGAATGGTGGGCGCTCGCCGCCGGCCTGCTGCTCGGCCTGGTGGGTGCCTCGGTGCTTCCGGTCGTCGCGGGGGCGGCGGGGGTGCCGGTGCTGCGCCGGGTGCGGCTGGCCCGGCAGGCCCGCCGCGTCCGGGAGCGACAGGCGGACGCGGTGATCGCCCTGTGCGGGTCGCTCGCCGGGGAGGTGCGCGCCGGACGGCAGCCGGGGGAGGCGCTGCTGCGGGCGGCGCGGGACTCCGGCGGGCTCGGCGAGGTGCAGGCGGCCGTGGTCGCGGCGGCGCGGTTCGGTGGGGACGTGCCGGGCGTGCTCGCCGCAGCGGCCCGGCAACCGGGCGCCGAGGGGCTGCTCGGGCTGGCCGCGTGCTGGCGGGTGGCCGTCGACCAGGGCGCCGGACTCGCGGCAGGCCTGGACCGGCTGGAGGCTGCCCTGCGCGCCGAGCGCGACCAACGCGCGGACCTGCACGCGCAGCTGGCAGGCGCCAGAGCGACCACGGTCCTTCTCGCCGTGCTCCCCGCACTCGGCCTCCTCCTCGGCTCGGCCATGGGCGCGGCCCCCCTTCACGTCCTGCTCCACACCGGCGCCGGCCTCGGCTGCCTCGCGATCGGATCCGCCTTCGAGATCGCCGGGACGTGGTGGGCCTTGCGGATCGTGCGGGGAGCGGGGGCGGTGTGAGTGGGGAAGCGGCGTCACGAGCGCGGGGGGACGTCGGCGACGGGGCGCCATGTGTCGGGGCGGGCGGCGGATGCGGAAAGGACGGACGGGCGTGACGCGGGGCGGGGTTCAGGACGTGTGGGGAGAACGGGCGGTATGAGCGGGGAAGTTGTCCACAGGCTGGGGATGGCCGCGGTCCTGGCGTCGGCCCTCGGCTGGGCGGTCCTGCTGCCGGACCTGCTCCGGCGGCGGCGCCGGGCGCGGCGGCGGGTGGCCGAGTTGCTGGGGTCGGAAGTGCCGGTGGGCCGGTCGCAGTTCGCGGCGGCGGCGGCGTGCGCGGCGCGGCAGTGGCTGGCGCCCGCCGGGGCGGCGTGCGGGGTGTGGGGGCTGGTCGGCGGGGTGAGCGGAGGTGTGCTGGGGCTGGGCGCCGGGGCTCTGCTGTGGCGGTGGTGGAGCCGGCAGTCGGCGTCCGGGCGGACGGAGCAGGGCGACTCCGTCGAAGCCGTACGACAACTCCCGCTGGCCGCCGACCTGCTGGCGGCCTGCATCGCCGCCGGTGCCGGTCCGGTGATCGCCGCCCAGGCGGTGGGCGATGCGCTCGGCGGACCGGTCGGGGAGGCGCTGGCGCGAGGTGCGGCGGAGGTACGGCTCGGTGGCGAACCGGCGGACGCCTGGCGGAGGTTGGCCGAGCGACCCGGAGCCGGCGCGCTGGCGCGGCTGCTGGCACGGGCCGACGAGTCCGGGCTCCCGGCGGCAGGGCCGGCCGCCCGTCTCGCCTCCGACGCACGCGCCCAGTGGACCCGCACGGCGACGGCCCGGGCCCGGCGCGCGGCCGTGCTGATCTCCGCGCCGGTGGGCCTGTGCTTCCTGCCCGCCTTCATCGCGGTCGGCGTGCTGCCCGTCGTGATCGGACTCGCGGGCGGCGTGATGGGAGGCAGATGAGACGCACGAGAGCCGACGAGCCCGAACAATCGACGACATCGCGGAGAACCGCGAGAACCGCGAAGGAACTGAACCTCACGGGGGTTGGAAATGCACCTGTACAGGAAGATCGAGGAAACGGCGGCACGACTGCGGTGGAAGGGCCGCGGAGCTGGGCCGAAGGGTCGCGGGGGCGGACGGGAGTGCCGAGGGGACGCCGGAATGGTGACATCCGAGTACGCGATGGGGATCATCGCGGCCGTCGGGTTCGCGGTGCTGCTCTACGAGGTCGTGACCAGCGGCCAGGTCCGCGGCGAGCTGCAGGACATCGTGAAGAAGGCCCTCAGTGAGCGGATGTGAGCGGGGCGGGGACCGGGGGTTCGTGACCGCGGAGGCGGCCGTGGTGCTGTGCGTCCTGGTGGCCTTCACGATGGCGCTGGTGTGGGGGCTGCTCGTGGTGTCCGCGCAGATCCGCTGCGTGGACGCCGCTCGCATCGGCGCCCGGGCCGCAGCCCGGCAGGATTCCGCCGACGCGGTGATCACGACGACCCGCGAGGCGGCGCCGCACGGGGCGCGCGTGACGGTGGGACGCGAGGGCGACCAGGTCCGAGTGACGGTCGTGGCCAGGCCGCCGATGTTGCGCGGACTGCCGTTCGAGCTCCGGGAGGAAGCCGTCGCCCCGGCCGAGGAGACGGCGCGGAGCGGGGAGACGGGGCAGTGAGACGCGGGCGTGCGCGGGATCGGTGGTGTGTCGAGCCGGGGTCAGGCGCTGTGTGGCGTCTGTGGCGCTCGGACGTGCGAGCCGCGACTGCGAGGAGCGGGCTACGCACCGGGCGTGCGGCCGCCCCGGCGGGGCGTCGCGGGCACCAGGGCGGAGGATCCGCCACGGACGGGAGCCGGCGGCGCGCTGACCGGGGACTGGCCGCGTCGGGGAGCCGACGGCACCCCGACCGGGGTTCCGCCACCGTCTGGAGCCTGGGGGCGATGGCGGTGCTGTGCCTGGTGTTCGGTGCCGTGCTCGCGCTCGGGCAGGCCGTCGTCGTCCGGCACCGGGCGGCCGGCGGCGCGGACCTGGCGGCGCTCGCGGCGGCGGCGCACTGGGACGAGGGCGGCGTGGCGGCCTGCGCGCGGGCCGAGCGGGTGGCCGCGGCCCAGGGGGTACGACTGGTGCGCTGCACGATCGTCGGCGAGACCTCGGACGTGACGGCGGCCTCGGGTAAGGGACCGTTCAGGGCAAAGGCCAGGGCGAGAGCGGGTCCGGCGGGTCCGGTGCCGGACGGATCGGTGCCGGCCGGTCCCGAGCCGGGAGGACCGGCGCCGACCGACCCCGTACCGGCGGGCCCCCTGCCGGGAGCCCCGGTGCCGGGAGCCGCGGTGCCGGGAGCCTCCCAGCGCCCGGCGCCTGCCCCGGCGCCCCCTGAACCGGCACCATGACGCCCGGAGGGGCCGGCCCCGCCCGCCCACACTCACCGGCCGGCTCACCCCCGCCCACCGGTGTGGTCAGATCCCGCCACTGTCAAGCCCGAGGCGCCTGCCCCCCGGTCGGCTCCGGCGTCGGCCGTTCGCCCGGCTCCTCCTCCGGCGCCCCCCGCAGCAGCACCGTGAGGAGCCGCACCGCCCCCCTCTTGTGCAGCGGGTCGTTGCCGTTGCCGCACTTGGGGGACTGGATGCAGGAGGGGCAGCCGGCCTCGCACTCGCAGGAGGCGATGGCCTCGCGGGTGGCGGTGAGCCAGGCGCGGGCGGTGCGGAAGGCGCGCTCGGCGAAGCCCGCGCCGCCCGGGTGACCGTCGTACACGAACACCGTGGGCAGCAGAGTGTCCGGGTGCAGGGGCACGGACACGCCGCCGATGTCCCAGCGGTCGCAGGTCGCGAAGAGGGGGAGCATGCCGATCGAGGCGTGTTCGGCTGCGTGCAGGGAGCCGCCGAGGATCTCCGGGCTGATCCGGGCCTCGTCCAGCTGGTCGTCGGTCACGGTCCACCACACCGCGCGCGTGCGCAGCGTACGAGGAGGAAGGTCGAGTTTGGTCTCGCCGAGCACTTCACCGGTGATGAGGCGTCTGCGCAGGTAGGAAACGACCTGGTTGGTGACTTCGACCGAGCCGTAGCAGAGGCGGCCGGCGCCCCAGGGGATCTCGGTGTCCGTCTCCAGGACGGAGATCGACGTGGTGTCGCGGGCGACCGTGGAGTACGGCGGGTCGGCCTGCTCGACCAGGGCGACCGAGTCCTCCAGGTCCAGCCGCCGTACCAGGTAGGTGCGGCCCTGGTGGAGGTGGACCGCGCCCTCGTGGACCGTGGAGTGTGCCGCGCCCGCGTCGACCGTGCCGAGCAGGCGGCCGGTGCCGGACTCGACGACCTGCACCGGGCGCCCGCCGGCGCCCCGGATGTCCGTCAGGTCGGCGGCCCGCTCCCGGCGCGTCCAGTGCCAGGCCTTCGTCCGCCGGCGCAGCAGCTTCGCGGCCTCCAGCTGCGGCAGCACGTCCGCGCAGGCGGGGCCGAAGAGATCCAGGTCGTCCTCGGTCAGCGGGAGCTCCGCGGCGGCGGCGCACAGGTGCGGGGCGAGGACGTAGGGGTTGTCGGGGTCCAGGACCGTGGATTCGACCGGCTGGTCGAACAGGGCCTCCGGGTGGTGGACGAGGAAGGTGTCCAGCGGGTCGTCGCGGGCGACCAGCACCGCCAGCGCGCCCTGCCCGGAGCGGCCCGCGCGGCCCGCCTGCTGCCACAGGGACGCGCGCGTGCCCGGGTAGCCGGCGATGACGACCGCGTCCAGACCGGAGACGTCCACGCCGAGCTCCAGGGCCGTCGTGGCGGCGAGCCCGAGGAGTTCGCCGGAGTGCAGGGCGCGTTCCAGGGCGCGGCGCTCCTCGGGGAGGTAGCCGCCGCGGTAGGCCGCGACACGCCGGACCAGGGAGCGGTCGACCTCGGCGAGCTTCTCCTGGGCGATCACCGAGATCAGCTCGGCGCCGCGCCGGGACCGCACGAAGGCGACCGAGCGCACGCCCTGCACGGTCAGATCGGTGAGCAGATCGGCGGTCTCGGCGGTGGCGGTACGCCGTACGGGCGCACCCTTCTCGCCGTGCAGCTCGGTCAGCGGGGGCTCCCAGAGGGCGAAGACGAGCTCCCCGCGCGGGGAGGCGTCGTCGGCCACCTCGGTCACCGGCAGGCCGGTCAGCCGCCGGGCGGCGACGGCGGGCTCGGCGGCGGTCGCCGAGGCCAGCAGGAACACGGGCGAGGCGCCGTAGCGGGCGCACAGCCGGCGCAGCCGGCGCAGCACCTGGGCGACGTGCGAGCCGAACACGCCCCGGTAGGTGTGGCACTCGTCGACGACGACGTACTTGAGCGACTTCAGGAAGGAGGACCAGCGCGGGTGGGACGGGAGTATCCCGCGGTGCAGCATGTCGGGGTTGGTGAGGACGTAGTTGGCGTACTGGCGGATCCACTCCCGCTCCTCGAAGGGGGTGTCGCCGTCGTACACGGCCGGGCGTACTGCGGTGCCCAGCGGCTGTGAAAGTTCCTTCACCGACCGGCACTGGTCCGCCGCAAGTGCCTTGGTGGGGGCCAGGTACAGCGCGGTGGCCCCTCGGCCGTTCGGAGTCTCGGCGCCGTCCAGAAGGGTGGACAGCACGGGCACGAGGTAGGCGAGGGACTTGCCGGAGGCGGTGCCGGTGGCGACGACCACCGAATCGCCGTCCAGGGCGTGCTCGGCGGCCAGTGCCTGGTGCGCCCAGGGATGTTCGATGCCGCACGCCCGGACGGCCGCGATCACCTCGGCGCGAATCCGATGAGGCCAGACGGCATGGCGGCCCGCGCGCGGGGGCAAGTGCTCCGTATGGGTGATGCGCGCAGCCCGGCTCGGCCCGGAGGCGAGCCGGTCCAGGACCGTGCCCGGAGACGGGCACGATGCCGGGTCCGCCGGGGATCGATCGGATCGGTGATTCTTGGCCATCGGCACCGAGTGTGTCACTGGCGTGACGGACAATGGAGCCAAGGCGTCGTGCACGCCTGCCAGTAAGTGATTGAATGCCATCGCGGCTGGCGATGCGTCCCGGGGGCCGCCGAGGTGTCCCGAGGGACGACCGCTCGATAGCAAGGTGCTGGAGGATCCGTGGACCTGTCCCTGTCGACCCGTACCGTCGGCGATCGTACGGTCGTCGAGGTCGGTGGCGAAATCGATGTATACACCGCGCCCAAGCTGCGCGAGCAGCTGGTCGAGCTGGTGAACGACGGCAATTTCCACCTCGTCGTCGACATGGAGGGCGTGGACTTCCTCGACTCCACCGGGCTCGGCGTGCTGGTCGGCGGTCTGAAGCGAGTGCGTGCCCATGAGGGTTCGCTGCGCCTGGTCTGCAACCAGGAGCGCATTCTCAAGATCTTCCGTATCACCGGCCTCACCAAGGTGTTCCCGATCCACACCTCGGTCGAGGAAGCGGTGGCGGCCACCGACTGACCCTGGACCGGTCACCGGCGCCGGGCTCCCGTGTGAGCCCGGACGCCGACCGGTCCGGTCCGGCCCGTTGCGTTCGCGGCCGGTGCGTCGACCGATTCCGTCCCGGGCCCTGGAGCGGCGCGGGGCACAGCAGCACAGCAGGGGGTGCGGGCTCTCGGCGGCCCCGCCCCCGACCGCACGCCCGTAGTCGCGAGGGGGATGCATGGCCACCGTCGAACTCCGCTTCAGCGCGCTGCCCGAGCACGTCCGGACCGCCCGGTTGGTGGCGGCCGCGGTGGCACGCAGGGCCGGAGTGGACGAGGCCGTCCTGGACGAGGTCCGGCTCGCCGTCGGCGAGGCCTGCTCGCGCGCCGTCGGGCTGCATCAGAGCAGCGGCATCAGCGCGCCGGTGAAGGTGGCGCTGATCGAAGAGGAGAAACAGTTCTCCATCGAGGTCGGCGACGAGGCACCGCATGCCGCTCCGGGCGGCGCGCCCGGAGCCGGACAGGACGCCGACACGGAGGTCGAGGAGGACGAGATGGGCCTCGCGGTCATCAGCGGCCTCGTCGACGACGTCCAGGTCACCACCGGGCACGACGGCGGTCTGATCCGTATGACCTGGCCGACCGCACCACCGGCCGCGACGCTCGTCTGAGCGTCGTACCACCACGTCACGAGGGCCCTGCCGAGCGGGGCCCTCGGTGCTTTTTCCGGCGGCGGGCGACACCCCCCGGAATTCGTGAAGGAATTCACGATCATTGCCAACGCCTTGAGGGCATTACTCCATTCGGGTTGTCCGGAGAGATCTCGATCATTTGCTGATGAGTCGCCGGAGGCTAATTCCGTTTACCGCGCCCTGTTTAGATCACACTGAGGTACCTAGAATCCCCACATCTTGAGCTCAGCCCAAGCGTCAAGGAGGACGAATGGCGGGGCTTTCTACCCCTCAATCGGGTCACCTCACATCCCTCGCAGCCGCAGTCCTGACCGACGACAACCGGATCATCGTGGCCGTCATCGCGGCGGTCGCGCTGGCCGCGCTGGTGGTCGCAGGCATCCTGGTGCGCCAGGTGCTTGCGGCGGGCGAGGGCACCGACAGCATGAAGCGGATCGCCGAGGCGGTCCAGGAA
Source organism: Streptomyces sp. NTD91 (assembly GCF_059510455.1). Taxonomy (NCBI): domain Bacteria; kingdom Bacillati; phylum Actinomycetota; class Actinomycetes; order Kitasatosporales; family Streptomycetaceae; genus Streptomyces; species Streptomyces sp. NTD91. The sequence continues at coordinate 105,932 of NZ_JCAJZW010000024.1, read as the reverse complement.
GGCGCGAAGGCGTATCTCGCCCGGCAGCTGCGCACGCTCGGCGTATTCGCGGTCGTCGTCTTCTTCCTGCTCCTGCTGCTGCCCGCGGACGACTGGAATCAGCGTGCCGGACGATCGGTGTTCTTCCTGATCGGCGCGGCGTTCTCGGCGGCCACCGGCTATATCGGCATGTGGCTCGCCGTGCGCAGCAATGTGCGCGTTGCCGCGGCCGCCCGCGAAGCCACCCCGGCACCCGGCGAACCGCAAAAGGATCTCACCACCGTCTCGCACACCGCGATGAAGATCGCATTTCGCACGGGCGGCGTCGTCGGCATGTTCACGGTGGGGCTCGGCCTGCTGGGCGCCTCCTGCGTGGTGCTGGTGTACGCGGCCGACGCACCGAAGGTGCTGGAGGGCTTCGGCCTCGGCGCCGCCCTGATCGCGATGTTCATGCGTGTGGGCGGCGGCATCTTCACCAAGGCCGCCGACGTCGGCGCCGACCTGGTCGGCAAGGTCGAGCAGGGCATTCCGGAGGACGATCCGCGCAATGCCGCGACCATCGCCGACAACGTGGGCGACAACGTCGGCGACTGCGCGGGCATGGCGGCCGACCTGTTCGAGTCGTACGCCGTGACCCTGGTGGCCGCCCTGATCCTCGGCAAGGCCGCCTTCGGCAACTCCGGCCTCGCCCTGCCGCTGCTGGTTCCCGCGATCGGCGTCGTCACGGCGATGATCGGGATCTTCGCGGTCGCCCCGCGGCGCGCCGACCGCAGCGGTATGACGGCGATCAACCGCGGCTTCTTCATCTCCGCGCTGATCTCCCTCGCGCTGGTCGCGATCGCGGTCTTCGTCTACCTGCCGTCGAAGTACTCGGCCCTCAGGGGCATCTCCGACGCGGCGATCCGGGGCAAGGACGGCGATCCACGGATCCTCGCCCTGGTCGCGGTGGCGATCGGCATCCTGCTCGCCGCCGTCATCCAGCAGCTGACCGGCTACTTCACCGAGACCAACCGGCGCCCGGTCAGGGACATCGGCAAGACGTCCCTGACCGGACCGGCCACGGTCGTGCTGTCCGGCATCGCGGTGGGACTGGAATCGGCCGTCTACACCGCACTGCTCATCGGCCTCTCCGTGTACGGTGCGTTCCTGCTCGGCGGTACGTCGATCATGCTGGCGCTGTTCGCGGTGGCGCTGGCCGGCACCGGTCTGCTCACCACGGTCGGCGTGATCGTCGCCATGGACACCTTCGGCCCGGTCTCCGACAACGCGCAGGGCATCGCCGAGATGTCCGGTGACGTCGAGGGCGCCGGCGCGCAGGTGCTCACCAACCTGGACGCGGTCGGCAACACGACCAAGGCCATCACCAAAGGCATCGCCATCGCCACCGCCGTGCTCGCGGCGTCGGCGCTGTTCGGGTCGTACCGCGACGCGATCACCACCAACGTGCAGGACGTCGGGGCGAAGCTCACCGGCCGGGGGGCGCCGCTCAGTCTGTCCCTGGACATCTCGCAGCCCAACAACCTCGTCGGCCTCATCGCGGGCGCTGCGGTCGTCTTCCTCTTCTCCGGACTGGCCATCAACGCCGTGTCGCGGTCGGCGGGTTCGGTGGTGTTCGAGGTGCGGCGGCAGTTCCGTGAGAAGCCCGGGATCATGGACTTCACCGAGAAGCCCGAGTACGGCAAGGTCGTCGACATCTGCACCAAGGACGCCCTGCGGGAGTTGGCCACGCCAGGTCTGCTCGCCGTGATGGCGCCGATCTTCGTCGGGTTCACGCTCGGCGTCGGCTCGCTCGGCTCCTACCTCGCCGGCGCGATCGGCGCGGGCACGCTGATGGCGGTGTTCCTCGCCAACTCGGGCGGCGCCTGGGACAACGCCAAGAAGCTGGTGGAGGACGGCCACCACGGCGGCAAGGGCAGCGAGGCCCACGCGGCCACGGTGATCGGCGACACCGTCGGCGACCCCTTCAAGGACACCGCGGGCCCGGCGATCAACCCGCTGCTCAAGGTCATGAACCTGGTCTCGCTGCTGATCGCGCCCGCGGTGATCAAGTTCTCCTACGGCAGCGACAAGAGCCTGGGCGTACGGATCGGGGTCGCGATCCTCGCACTGGCCGTGATCGTCGTCGCCGTGTACGTCTCCAAGCGGCGCGGAATCGCCGTGGGCGACGACGACAGCGCCGAGCGGATCTCCAACTCACCCAATACGGCGGTGGTTTCCTGACCTTTGCGGGAATTCCCCGCTCAACGGCCGGGCGGGCGGCGCGTGCTGACGCGCCGCCCGCCCGCTGCCGTCCGCAGGCCGCACGACCGCCCACGGGCCGTCTGTGGGCTCGCCCACGTGGTGAGCCTTCTCTCTCATGGTGCAAAGGCGTACAAAGCGCGCCTTACGGAGCGTACGGGGTGCGGAGGGTGTGCGTCCGCCGTGTAGGGTCCGTGGGCCGAGAGCCATGGAAGGGACCAATCCGGTGAACAAGAAGCTCACGGCCGCACTGTCCGGCGGTGCGGTACTGGTGGTGGCGCTGACGGGATGCAGCAGCAGCGGCGGCGGCGACAAGGGGCCCGACCCCAAGCTGGTCGCCTGGGCCAAGTCGGTGTGCGACGCGGTGCCCGCCCAGGACGCGAAGATCAAGGCGGCGAACGCGGCGATCAGCACGACGGCCGCCGACACCGCCAAGCCCGAGACCCTGCAGAAGACGGATTCGCAGGCCTTTCAGGACATGGCCGACGGCTACAAGGCGATAGCCGCCGCCGTCAGCAACGCGGGCGCGCCTCCCGGCGTCAAGGACGGCGCTCAGCGGCTGCAGGACGTCGTGAAGAGCTTCAACGGCCTGTCCGCCTCCTACGCCGGCCTGAAGAAGCAGGTCGACGCGCTGGACACCAAGGACCAGGCCAAGTTCGCCTCCGGGCTGCACGACATCGCGGTGAAGATGACGGACCTGGAGAAGCAGCACCAGATCGGCACCGACGCGCTGGAGAAGCTCCAGCAGGGTGACGTCAAGAACGCCATCGCCCAGCAGGCCAGCTGCAAGAAGGTCGCGGCCACGGCTTCGTCGCCCTCGTCGCCCTCGGCGGGCTGACCGGACACCGGGCAGGCCGCTCCTGCGGCGGACGGCCGGAGGGCGGCGGCCGGGGCGAGCCGTGCCACGTGCCGGTGAGGCGTGCTGAGGCCGCCTCCGGGAGGTGCCGCGGGCCACAATGGGGGCGTGACTGACTCCGGACTCGCTTCCCTGCCCGCCTCCGACCGGCCCGACATCGCCGCGCGCCTGCGTGACGCGCTGCTGGCCTCCTCCTTCACCGCCGACGGGCTGCTCGACCTGCTCGGCGCCCCCGCGTACGCGGCGCTGGCCCGCAGCGAGACCGTGCCCGCACTGAGGGCGACCCGTGGCGACACGCCGCTGGAGACGCTCGTACGGCTGTTCCTGCTCCAGCAGCCGGTGCCGTACGCGCGCCTGGCGGCCGTTCTGCCGGCGGAGGAGGCCCTGGAGGCCGGGTGGCTCACGCGCGTGGGTGGCGACGAGGTGGCCGCGACCGTCGACGTACGGCCCTACGGCGGCCCCGGCGGCGAGGACTGGTTCATCGTCTCCGACCTGGGCTGCGCCGTCGGCGGGGCCGGGGGCGTCGGACAGCGCGACGAGGGGGTCGTGCTGGGCGTCGGGGGCGCCTCCACGACTCTCGCCGGGATCACCGTCCGTGCGCCGGTCGCGTCCGCTCTGGACATCGGCACCGGTTCCGGTATCCAGGCGCTGCACGCCGCGCAGCACGCCACACGCGTGACGGCGACCGACCTCAACCCGCGCGCCCTGCACATCACCGCGCTCACGCTCGCGCTCTCCGGCGCTCCCGCCGCCGACCTGCGCGAGGGTTCGCTCTTCGAGCCGCTCAGGGACGACGAGACCTTCGACCTGATCGTCTCCAACCCGCCGTTCGTCATCTCGCCCGGTGCCCGCCTCACCTACCGGGACGGCGGCATGGGCGGGGACGATCTGTGCCGCTCGCTCGTTCAGCAGGCGGGGGAACGGCTGAACGAGGGCGGGTTCGCGCAGTTCCTCGCCAACTGGCAGCACGTGGCGGGGGAGGACTGGCAGGACAGACTCAGGTCGTGGGTGCCGCGCGGGTGCGATGCCTGGATCGTGCAGCGCGAGGCACAGGACGTCACACAGTACGCCGAGCTGTGGCTGCGGGACGCCGGTGACCACCGCGGGGACCCGGCGCAGTACCAGGCGCGGTACGACGCCTGGCTCGACGAGTTCGAGGCGCGCAAGGTCAAGGCGATCGGCTTCGGCTGGATCACCCTGCGCAGGACGGGTTCCGCCGAACCCGTCGTCACCGTGGAGGAGTGGCCGCACCCCGTCGAGCAGCCTCTCGGGGACACGATCCGGGCGCACTTCGAGCGTCTCGACTATCTCCGGGAGCACGACGACGCGGCGCTGCTCGACAGCCACTTCGAACTCGCCGCCGAGGTCATCCAGGAGCAGGTCGGGCTGCCCGGTGCCGAGGACCCGGAGCATGTGGTGCTGCGCCAGCACCGCGGGTTGCGCCGGGCCACGAAGGTGGACACGGTCGGCGCCGGGTTCGCGGGCGTGTGCGACGGCACGCTGAGCGCGGGCCGCATCCTGGACGCCATCGCCCAGCTCGTGGACGAGGACCCGGTCGTCCTCCGTGACCGGACGCCCGCGCAGATCCGCCTGCTGGTGGAACAGGGCTTCCTGGAGCCGGTGCGCTGAGAGGTGTACGGCGGATGGGATGACGGCCGGCGCTGAGGTGTACGGCGGCTCGGGGTGCCCCGAGGCAGGGCGCACGCCCGTGCCGTCGTAGCCGCTCCCGGATGCCTTCGTGGTCCGTGCCCCGGATCATCGTCGTACGCCGGTGACACGGTCCGGTGCGGGAGCGGCGCCCGGCGCGACACGCCCGTGCCGGCCGGCGGCGGGTGCCCTGCGGCGTCGGCCGGACGGAAAACGGCCGGAAAATTACGGACGCCGTGCTCACTCAGGGTGCTGTTCGGGCGTGTGTTCGATGTCACGGTGTTCGTTCGTTCACTCCGATGTCACCCGCCCGCCGCCCGCCCGTGCCACTCTCCCGGCCGGGTCGGAGCCGAACGGCACGGAAGAGGTGGGCGGGGATGGAGAGCGGGCCGGCGATCTTCGTGGGAGCGGTGTTCGCCCTGTTCGGAGGCGCAGTGCTGGCCTGGACCGGCACCCGCCTCAGGCGCCGTGAGCCGGTGGCCCATGGTGTGAACCGGATCGCATCGGCGGCCCTGGCGAGCGTGGCCGGGACGGTCGCGCTGGCCCTCGGCCTGTACTGCCTCACGCGCCTCTGACATCGGTGGGCGCATCGTGGCGAGCGTGCCGGGAGAGTAAGGGGAGCGCCACGCTCCGGACATGCCGCGCGTGGGTACCCGGCACTCCGGGCGGCAGGAATGGCGGTAGTCGGGTTACCGTTCGAGTGGCCGTTGTGGGCTTTTCCCGTTTGACACGGGGGCGGGATGTACCGTCACACTCCGCAGCGTCACACGTGCCAGCAGTACGCCGCGACCCCGGGACGAAGGCCTGGGGAGGCCCAAGCGTCGACCGGAGAGAAGAGCGAAGTTGTCCCCGACCAGCGAGACCGCACAGGGCGGCCGCCGACTCGTCATCGTCGAGTCGCCTGCCAAGGCGAAGACGATCAAGGGCTACCTCGGCCCCGGCTACACCGTCGAGGCGAGCGTCGGGCACATCCGTGACCTCCCCAACGGCGCCGCGGAGGTGCCGGAGAAGTACACCGGCGAGGTCCGCCGCCTCGGTGTGGACGTAGACCATGACTTCCAGCCGATCTATGTGATCAACGCTGACAAGAAGGCGCAGGTCAAGAAGCTCAAGGACCTGCTGAAGGACTCCGACGAGCTGTTCCTCGCCACCGATGAGGACCGGGAGGGCGAGGCGATCGCCTGGCACCTCCAGGAGGTCCTCAAGCCGAAGATCCCGGTCAAGCGGATGGTGTTCCACGAGATCACCAAGGACGCGATCCGCGAGGCCGTCGCCAACCCGCGCCAGCTCAACCAGAAGCTGGTCGACGCCCAGGAGACCCGCCGCATCCTCGACCGCCTCTACGGCTACGAGGTCTCGCCGGTCCTGTGGAAGAAGGTCATGCCGCGCCTGTCGGCCGGCCGTGTCCAGTCCGTCGCCACACGACTGGTGGTCGAGCGGGAACGCGAGCGCATCGCCTTTCGTTCCGCCGAGTACTGGGACCTGACGGGCACCTTCGCGACCGGCCGCGCCGGAGACCCGTCGGACCCGTCGTCGCTGGTCGCCCGCCTGCAGACCGTCGACGGCCGGCGGATCGCGCAGGGCCGCGACTTCGACTCCGTGGGACGACTCAAGAGCGAGAACACCCTCCACCTCGACGAGGCGACCGCCCGCGCCCTGGCCGCCGCCCTGGAGAACACCCGCTTCTCGGTGCGGTCCGTCGAGTCCAAGCCGTACCGCCGCTCGCCGTACGCCCCGTTCCGTACGACGACGCTGCAGCAGGAGGCCAGCCGCAAGCTCGGCTTCGGTGCGAAGGCCACCATGCAGATCGCGCAGAAGCTGTACGAGAACGGCTACATCACGTACATGCGTACGGACTCCACGACGCTGAGCGACACGGCGGTCGGGGCGGCCCGCGCGCAGGTCACCCAGCTCTACGGCGCCGACTACCTGCCGCCGCAGCCGCGTACGTACGCCGCCAAGGTCAAGAACGCGCAGGAGGCCCACGAGGCGATCCGTCCCTCGGGCGATCGTTTCCGCACTCCCGCCGAGACCGGCCTGACCGGCGACCAGTTCAAGCTCTACGAGCTGATCTGGAAGCGGACCGTGGCCTCCCAGATGAAGGACGCGACCGGCAACAGCGTGACCGTGAAGATCGGCGGCACCGCCGCCGACGGCCGGGACGTCGAGTTCAGCGCCTCAGGCAAGACGATCACCTTCCACGGCTTCCTGAAGGCCTACGTCGAGGGTGCGGACGACCCGAACGCCGAGCTGGACGACCGCGAGCGCCGGCTGCCGCAGGTCGCCGAGGGGGACGCGCTGTCCGTCGAGGAGATCACGGTCGACGGCCACGCCACCAAGCCCCCGGCCCGCTACACCGAGGCCTCGCTGGTCAAGGAGCTGGAAGAGCGCGAAATCGGCCGCCCGTCGACGTACGCGTCGATCATCGGCACGATCCTCGACCGCGGCTACGTGTTCAAGAAGGGCACGGCCCTGGTGCCGTCCTTCCTGTCGTTCGCCGTGGTCAACCTCCTCGAGAAGCACTTCGGGCGGCTCGTCGACTACGACTTCACCGCCAAGATGGAGGACGACCTCGACCGCATCGCGGCCGGCGAGGCGAAGGCCGTGCCGTGGCTGAAGCGCTTCTACTTCGGCGAGGGGCTGGGCGGCGTCGGCACCGCGGCCGAGGCCGGCAACGGCGACGGGGACCACCTCGGCGGCCTCAAGGAGCTGGTGACCGACCTGGGCGCGATCGACGCGCGTGAGGTGTCGTCCTTCCCGGTCGGCAACGGCATCGTGCTCCGCGTGGGCCGTTTCGGGCCGTACATCGAGCGCGGCGAGAAGGACACAGAGGAGCACCAGCGTGCCGACATCCCGGCCGACCTGGCGCCGGACGAGCTGACCGTCGAGCTGGCCGAGAAGCTGCTGGCCGAGCCCAGCGGCGACCGGGAGCTGGGCACCGACCCGGCGACCGGCCACACCATCGTCGCCAAGAAGGGGCGCTACGGCCCCTACGTCACCGAGGTCCTGCCCGAGGGCACCCCGAAGACCGGCAAGAACGCCGTCAAGCCGCGTACCGCGTCGCTCTTCAAGTCGATGTCGCTCGACACGGTGACGCTCGACGACGCCCTGAAGCTGATGTCGCTGCCGCGTGTCGTCGGCACCGACGCCGACGGCCAGGAGATCACCGCGCAGAACGGCCGATACGGCCCGTATCTGAAGAAGGGCACGGACTCGCGCTCGCTGCAGGCCGAGGACCAGATCTTCACGATCACGCTGGAGGAGGCGCAGGCGATCTACGCCCAGCCCAAGCAGCGTGGGCGGGCCGCTGCCAAACCGCCGCTGAAGGAGCTGGGCGAGGACCCGGTCTCCGGCAAGCCGGTCGTGGTCAAGGACGGCCGCTTCGGTCCGTACGTCACCGACGGCGAGACCAACGCGACCCTGCGCTCCGGCGACAGCGTGGAGACGATCACCCCGGAGCGCGGCTTCGAACTCCTCGCCGAGAAGCGTGCGAAGGCCCCTGCCAAGAAGACCGCGAAGAAGGCCGCCACCAAGGCCACGGCCAAGAAGGCGGCTCCGGCGAAGAAGGCCGCCGCCAAGAAGACGGCGGCGAAGAAGACGACGAGCACGGCCGCGAAGAAGACGACCACGAAGAAGGCGGCGGCTTCGAAGGCCGCGACGTCGGGCACGCAGGACTGACAGCTCCGGCGGGCCTCCGCCGACTCCGTGGTGTGGGCCGGCGGCCTGCTGTCCGCGGCCGTCGAGCCGGCGGCCTCGCCGTCCGGCACCACAGGGTCGGCACGTGTTTCGAGCGGTGATCGGGACGAGCCGCCGGTCCTCTTCGGCTTCGCACAGTGAACGCCTCCGCATCACTTTGGTGTCGGGGCGTGCGCATGCCAGGAGAGGCGGGGTGTGGTGTCGGCGGCTGCGGATAGGCTGAACGCATGACGCGAGCCGAGCAGCCAACGGCCCCCACCACAGCTCCGGACGACGCCCTGGTCGCGGACTCCCGCGAGCGCGCCGTCCGTTCCCTGCTGCGCCGACCGCAGCTGAGGCGCTTGTGGAGCGCGCAGCTGGTCAGCGGTGTCGGCGACACCCTCGCACTCCTCGTCCTGGTCGTCCTGGTCCTCCAGGCGGCGATCATCCAGGGCGCGTTCGGAGGCGGATACCGGGGTGTCGCGTTCGCAGTGGCGACGGTCTTCGCGGCGCGCGTCCTCGCCGCGCTGCTCTTCGGCGCGATCCTCCTCGGCCCGCTGACCTCTCTCACCGCCCAGGAGGGCCCGCTCGACCGCCGCTGGGCCATGGTCGGCGCCGACGGCGTGCGTGCCGCCCTGCTGATCGTCGCCCCCCTGTGGATCGACTGGACCCCGGACAACGCACCGGCCGTCCTCCTCGTCACCGCCTTCGTCACCGGCGTCGCCGAGCGCCTGTGGACGGTGTGCCGGGAGAGCGCGGCCCCGGCCCTGCTGCCCGGCCCGCCCCCGGAGGGCGCCACCGTACGGCCGTTGCCCGACCACATGGACGCTCTGCGCCGTCTCTCGTTGCGCACGAGTTTCCTCGCCGTCCCGCTGGCCGCCGCCGCGCTGGTCGTCGCCGGTCTGCTGAACAATCTGCTGGGCACCGGCGTGGCCTGGTTCGACCAGCACCACGCGGCCCTCGGGTCGTATGTGGCGGCCGGCCTGTTCGCGGCCTCCCTGTCCCTGCTGACCTTCCTCGAGCTGCCCGCGGTGCGCACCCCCCGCGCGCGGTCCCCGCTGGAGGGCCTGCGTCGCCCTCGCACCGGCACCGGCGTCGACAAGGGCCGTACGGGCGCGATCCCGCTGCTCGTGCCGGCCTGCGCCGCCGTGGCCGGGGCCATCGCGGCGGCCGTCTCGGTGTGCGTGCTGCACGCCACCGACCTGGGCGGCGGCCCGGTCCTGTACGGGCTGCTGGTGCTGGGTCTGACCGGCGGCGTCGCGGTCGGCATCCGTACGGCGCCGGCGGTGCTGCCCTCGCTCTCGCGCCGTCGGCTGCTCGCCCTGACCATCGCCTTCACCGGCATCGCCCTGCTCGCCGCCGGGCTGGTCCCGGACGTCACCACCGTGCTGCTGATCGTCACCCTGGCCGGCGTCAGCGCGGGCGTGGCCGCCAACACCGGGCACGCCCTGCTCGACCAGGAGGCCGAGGACTACCGCCGGGCCCGCACCACCGAGCACCTGCACGCGGTCGTCCGGGTCTTCGTAGCGCTCGGCGCCCTGGTCGCGCCCGTCGTCGCCGGCCTCATCGGCCGGCACCGGCTGCAGAACGGCAGGTTCGTCTTCGCGCACGGCGGCGCCTCCTTCACCCTGATGCTCGTCGGCGCGCTGCTGCTGCCCGTGGCCGCGCTGGTGCTCGCCAAGGTCGACGACCGGTCCGGCATCCCGCTGCGCCAGGACCTGAAGGACGCGCTGCTCGGCGGCGACGACCCGGTCGAGGCACTGGCGACGAACGGTTTCTTCATCGCCCTGGAGGGCGGCGACGGCGCCGGCAAGTCCACCCAGGCCGAGGCCCTCGCCGAGTGGATCCGCGCCAAGGGCCACGAGGTCGTGCTCACCCGTGAGCCGGGGGCCACGCCCGTCGGCAAGCGGCTGCGCTCGATCCTGCTGGACGTGTCCTCGGCGGGCCTGTCCCACCGCGCGGAGGCGCTGCTGTACGCCGCCGACCGCGCCGAGCACGTCGACACCGTCGTACGGCCCGCCCTGGAGCGCGGCGCGGTGGTCATCTCCGACCGCTACATCGACTCGTCCGTCGCCTACCAGGGCGCCGGCCGCGACCTGTCCCCGACCGAGATCGCCCGCATCAACCGCTGGGCGACCAACGGACTCGTCCCGCATCTGACCGTCCTGCTGGACGTCTCCCCGGAGACCGCGCGCGAGCGGTTCACCGAGGCCCCGGACCGTCTGGAGTCGGAGCCGGCGGAGTTCCACGCCCGCGTGCGGTCCGGTTTCCTCACGCTGGCCGCCGCCGACCCCGGCCGTTACCTGGTCGTGGACGCAGGCCAGGAGGCCGAGGCCGTCACGACCGTGGTCCGGCACCGGCTGGACACCCTGCTTCCGCTGTCCGAGGCCGAGATCAAGGCCCAGGAGGAGGCGCGCCGCAAGGCCGAGGAGGAGGCCCGCCGCAAGGCCGAGGAGGAGGCCGCGCGCAAGGCCGAGGAGGAGCGCCTGGAGCGCGAGCGCCAGGAGGAGCTGGCCCGGCTGCGCGCCGAGGAGGAGGAACGCAAGCGCCGCGAGTTGGAGGAGGCGCAGCGCCGCGAGGCCGAGCGGCAGGCCGAGGAGGCCCGGCAGCGGGCGGCGGAGGCGGCCCGGCGCGCGGAGGAGGAGCGGCAGCGGCTGCTCGCCGAGGAGAAGGCCCGCGCCGAGGAGGAGGCGCGTCGCAGGGCCGAGGAGGAGCGGCGCCGCAGGCAGGCCGAGGAGGAGGCCAGGCTGCGCGCCGAGGAAGAGGCACGGCGCCTGGAGGCGCAGCGCAAGGCCGAGGAGGCGTTGCTGCGTGCCGAGGAGGCCCGCAGGCAGGCGGCCGAGGCAGCGGCGGCGGCCGACACGGCGGCCCGCCGTTCCAGCACGCATCTGCCGCCCGCACCCGGCGTGTTCCCGGACGCGACGACGGTTCCCACACCGGTGGTGTCGTCCGGCGAACGAGGTGAGGAGCCGGCCGGCGAGCACGGCGGCGGCACGCGCGGCACCGAGGCGACGGTCCCGACGCCGGTGGTCTCGCCGGGTCCGGGCGAGCCGTCGGGGCGCGGCGCGGGCACGGAGGAGACGACGGTGCTGCGTCCCGTGCGCGACGAGGCCGACGAGACCGAGGGCGGCGAGGCGGAAGGCACGCGGGACCGGCTTGGCGGACGGGCGGCCGCGTCCGGCGCCGACACCGAGGTGACGGCCGAGCTGCCGCAGCCGCAGGTCCCGGGTGCGGCGGACGAGACCGCGGTGCTCCCGCAGGTCCCGGGCGCGGCGGACGAGACCGCGGTGCTGCCGCCGGTGGTTCCCGGCGCGGCCGACGGGACGGCCGTACTGCCGCCCGTGCGCGGTGACGACCCGGCGGGCCGGGTGCCGCCCGGCTTCTTCCGGGACGAGCGGGCCGCCTCGGGCCCCGACGGCTCGGAGGACCGTACGCGTGAGATGCCGCAGCTCGATGCCGACGGCACCCCGCGCCGCCGGCCGCGCCCCGACTGGGCCGAGGAGACCCCGCTGGACGACCTGCCGTCGCTCGCGGACGAACTGCTGGGGTCGTACGACGAGCGGGAGCAGGGCGGCCAGGGCGAGGAGCAGGGCCGCGGGGGCCGCGGCCGGGGCCGGCGCGGCTGACGCCACCGGTTCCGCACGGGCACGGGGACACGGACACAGGGCGGCGCAGGTCCGCAGCAGCGGGCAGGCGCCGCCCTCGCGCTGTGGGTCACCGACGCCACGGCCGTCCCCGGAACGTGTGCGGAACCGGTTGTCAGTGCCCACCCGCACAATGGATTCCGGAACGCGGAGTGTGACGGAAGGGCGGCGTGACCCGTGACCGTATGGGACGACCTCGTCGGGCAGGAGAAGGTGAGCGCGGTGCTCGACGCGGCCGCGCGGGACGCCGACGCCCTGGTCACGGCCGCCGCGGCCGACGAGCCGCTGCCCGAGGCGTCGAGGATGACGCACGCCTGGCTGTTCACGGGCCCGCCCGGCGCGGGCCGGAACCAGGCGGCCAGGGCCTTCGCCGCGGCCCTGCAGTGCGTGAGCCCCGACCGAGCCCTCGGCGGCGCCCCCGGCTGCGGCTTCTGCGACGGCTGCCACACCGCGCTGCTCGGCACCCACGCGGACGTCACCTCGGTGGCTGCGGTCGGCTCCGAGATCCTGGTGAGGGACATGCGGGACACGGTCCGCAAGTCGTTCACCGCCCCGGCGAACGGCCGCTGGCAGATCATCCTGGTCGAGGACGCCGAGCGGCTGAACGAGAAGTCGGCCAACGCCGTCCTGAAGGCGGTGGAGGAGCCTGCCCCCCGCACGGTCTGGCTGCTGTGCGCCCCCTCCATCGAGGACGTCCTGCCCACGATCCGCTCCCGCTGCCGCCACCTGAACCTGCGCACGCCGTCCGTGGACGCGGTCGCCGAGATGCTGATGCGGCACGACGGCGTCGAGCCCGAGGTCGCGGTGGCCGCCGCCCGCGCCACCCAGGGGCACGTCGACCGCGCCCGGCGCCTGGCCACCGATCCGGCGGCCCGCGAGCGCCGCGCGGCCGTGCTGAAGCTGCCGCTGCGGCTCGACGAGGTCGGCGCCTGCCTCAAGGCCGCCCAGGAACTGGTCGACGCGGCCGCCGAGGACGCCAAGCAGCTCGCCGAGGAGATGGACGGCAAGGAGGCCGAGGAGCTGAAGGCGGCACTCGGCGCGGCCCAGGGCGGCCGACTGCCACGGGGTACGGCGGGCGTGATGAAGGACCTCGAGGACATGCAGAAGCGCCGCAGAACCCGCACGCAGCGCGACAGTCTCGACGTCGCCCTCGGCGACCTCACGGCCTTCTACCGAGATGTCCTCGCCCTGCAGCTCGGCTCCCGCGCGGCGATCGCCAACGAAGACGCGCAGGACGCCCTGGACCGGTTGGCGCGCGGCAGCACCCCGGAGTCCACGCTCCGCCGCATCGAGGCGATCGCCGCCTGCCGCGAGGCCCTGGACCGCAACGTGTCCCCGCTGCTGGCGGTCGAGGCGATGACGATGGCGCTGCGGGCGGGCTGAGCCCGGGAAGGCGGACCGATGCGGTCACGGTACGAAGCCGCCGTTGTCCCCCGTACGAGGCGACAATCCCCCACGCACCGCTTCCGGCTCACCGCGGAGCGTTACGCTCACCTGATGCACACCAGGCCACCCCTCCGCCGGACCACGGGCACCCGCACCCGCACGGCCCGCCTCACGGCCACGCTGTTCACGGCCGCCGCCCTGTTCCTGACCGCCTGCTCCGCCGGGAGCTCGACCTCGGCCGGGGGCACGGTGGACGCCGCGCTGGCCGCGCTGCCGCGTGCGACACCGCCGGAGCTGTCGCCGTACTACACCCAGAGCCTGCGCTGGCGCGCGTGCGGTGTCACCGGTTTCGAGTGCGCGACGATGAAGGCCCCGCTCGACTACGCGAAGCCCGGGGCGGGAGACGTCCGGCTCGCCGTCGCACGCAAGAAGGCCACCGGCAGGGGCAGGCCGCTCGGTTCGCTGCTGGTCAACCCGGGCGGTCCCGGTGGCTCGGCGATCGCCTACCTGCAGAGTTACGCAGGTGTCGGCTATCCGGCCGACGTCCGCGCCCACTACGACATGGTCGCCATGGACCCACGGGGCGTCGCCGGCAGCGAGCCCGTCGAATGTCTGGACGGCCGCCGCATGGACGCGTACACGCAGACCGACCTGACGCCCGACGACCAGAAGGAGCGGGAGGCGCTGGTCGCGGCGGACAGGACGTTCGACGAGAGCTGCGCGGCGCACTCGGCGCGGCTGCTGCGGCACGTCTCCACGGTCGAGGCGGCGCGGGACATGGACATCCTGCGGGCGGTGCTGGGTGATCCGAAACTGAACTACGTGGGGGCGTCGTACGGCACGTTCCTCGGGGCGACGTACGCGGGCCTGTTCCCCGGCCGGGTCGGCCGGATGGTGCTGGACGGCGCGATGGACCCGTCCGTGGACGCCCGGCAGATGGACCTGGACCAGACGGCCGGCTTCGAGACCGCGTTCCAGGCGTTCGCGAAGGACTGCGTCCGGCACGCCGACTGCCCGCTCGGCACCGGTGGCACGACCCCCGCGCAGGTCGGTGACCACCTGGAGGCGTTCTTCCGGAAGCTCGACGCGCACCCCGTCCCGGCCGGTGATCCCGACGGCCGTGAGCTGGGCGAGGCGCTGGCCACGACCGGAGTGATCGCGGCGATGTACGACCAGGGCACCTGGGGGCAACTGCGCGAGGCGCTGACCTCGGCCATGAGGGGAAACGACGGCGCGGGTCTGCTCGCGCTCTCCGACAGCTACTACGAACGCGACGCCGGCGGGCACTACAGCAACCTGATGATGGCCAACGCCGCCGTGAACTGCCTGGACCTGCCGCCGGCCTTCACCGGCCCCGGCCAGGTCGAACAGGCGCTGCCGGCCTTCGAGAAGGCGTCCCCGGTCTTCGGCCGGATCCTGGCCTGGTCCTCGCTGAACTGCGCGTACTGGCCGGTGAAGGCCACGGGTGAGCCGCACCGCATCGAGGCGAAGGGCGCGGCGCCGATCGTGGTGGTCGGTACCACCCGCGACCCGGCGACCCCCTACCGCTGGGCCCGCTCCCTCGCCCACCAGCTCTCCTCGAGCCGCCTGCTGACGTACGTCGGCGACGGCCACACCGCCTTCGGTCGCGGCAGCGCCTGCATCGACTCGACGATCAGGGCGTACTTGGTGCGGGGCACCCCACCGGCCGAGGGAAAGCGCTGCTCATAGCCCCTGCCGCCGGCCCCGGAGCCCCGGGCTCCGGGGCCGGTGCGAAGCACCCCTGGAAACTGTGTAGACTTACCGACGTTGCCGATCGCACCATGGTGCGGGCAGCGCGCCGCTTTAGCTCAGATGGCCAGAGCAACGCACTCGTAATGCGTAGGTCTCGGGTTCGAATCCCGAAAGCGGCTCCACTCGGACCCCAGGTCAAGTACTCGCCGACCTGGGGTTTTCTTGTGTCCTGGTGGGCACGTGGTGTGGCGCTGCCTGGTCGGCGCGGTGGGGCACGAGGAGGTCGGCCGTGCCGACCGCCAGGGCTGCGCAGGTCAGGGCCGCCGCGCCGTAGAGGCTGTGGCTCGTGGCGTGCGGGAAGTCGCCGTGGGTCGTGGCCAGGCGGTTGTAGAAGAGGGTCGCTGCGACGGCGGTGCCCAGCGAGGTGCCGATGCGCTGGCCGGTCTGCAGGACGGCGGCCGCCGCACCGCTGCGGGCGGGGGGTACGTCGGCGAGTGCCAGGGTCTGGTTGGGGCCGATGACCAGGCCGTTGCCCAGGCCGGCCAGGAGGAGGGGGCCGAGGACGTACAGCCAGATGCGGCCGTGCGGATGATGGTTGACGACGGCGGCGGTGGTCCCGAGCCCGAGCGCCACGGCGGTGATGCCGGCGACCACCATGGGGCGGCCGAAACGGAACACGGCGCGTCCGCCCGGCGTGGAGGTGAGCGCGGAGCCCAGGGCAAATGGCAGTCCGGTCGCTCCGGCCTCCAGTGCCGAGTAGCCGTGGCCCTGCTGCAGATAGAGGGTCAGCACGAGGAGCAGGCCGGTGCAGCCGGCGAAGTACACCGAGCCGACGGCGCTCCCGGTGCCGAAGGAACGGGCGCGCAGCAGCCCGAGGTCGACCAGGGGATCGTGTCCCGTCCGCCGCCACAGGGTCTCCCATACGACGAAGCAGACGAGCAGCCCGGCCGCGAGGCCGAACAGCCACCACCGCACCGACGCGGCGCGCTGCTCCTGTTCGATCATCGGCAGCAGGACCGCGGCGACACCCCCGCCCAGCAGGAGAACGCCCACCAGGTCCAGGCCCTTGCCGGTGCGCCGCGGCCTCGTCCTCGGCAGGCACACCACGCCCAGCACCAGGGCGATCAGCCCGATGGGCAGGTTGACCAGGAACACCCAGCGCCAGCCACTGTGCACGCCGGCCGCCTGGATCAGCACACCGCCGGCGAGCGGGCCGACGGCGGTGGAGATCGCGATCGAGGCGCCGTACAGGCCGAAGGCGCGACCCCGCTCCGGGCCCCGGAACAGCTGCTGGATCATCCCGATGACCTGCGGGTTGAGCAGCCCGCCCGCCGCGCCCTGGAGGAGGCGGGCGACGACCAGCCACGTGGGGTCGGGGGAGACTGCGCACAGCACGCTCACCGCGGTGAAGAAGGCCAGTCCGGCCAGAAACATGGGCTCGCGCCCCAGGAGGTCACCGAGTTTGCCCGCCGGCACCAGGGCGAGCCCGAAGGTGAGGGTGTATCCGGAGACGACCCACGACACGTCCGCCGGGGAGGCGCCGAGCCCTCTCTGCATGGAGGGCAGTGCGACGTTGACGATGCTGACGTCGAGCAGGGTCATGAATCCCGCGATCAGGCAGACCGCCAGGGCGCGCCAGCGGCGGGGATCGGGGGACCCTGGGTCGTCCGCAGGGTCGTGATGGCTGCGTTGTTCCATATTTACACCGTACACACATCTGCTTACGCCGTAAATTAACGGTAACGTTGTACGCATGCCTGCCGATCGCACTGACCGAGCCACCGACCGCACAGCCCGCACGGACCGCGCCGAGGACGCGGACACCGGGCGGGCCGATGCCTCGATGTCCGTCTGGGAACGGATGGCCCAGTCCCCGTCGGCCCCGCGCCCGGTCCTCACGCATGCGCGGATCGTGGCGGCCGCGCTCGCGATCGCCGACACCGACGGCCTCGACGCCGTCTCCATGAGGCGCCTGGCGACCGAGCTCGGCGTCTCCGCGATGACGTGTTACCGGTACGTCTCAGGCAAGGACGACATCATCGAGCTGATGCTCGACAGGGTGCGGGCGGAGGTGCTGCTGGAGCAGCCGGGCGGCTTCTGGCGGGAGGTGCTGCGGGCTTCCGCCCTGCACTTCCGCCAGGTGGTCCTGCGGCACCCGTGGATGACAGACGTCCCCGGCAGGATCCTGTTCGCCCCCACGCCGGCTCATCTGGCGCTCATGGAGCAGCTGTTCACCGCGCTGGACGGGCTCGGGCTGTCCATGGAGCAGATGGCCGACATCACCGGCGCCGTCACCGCGTACACCCGCGCCAGCACCCATGACGAGATCGCCCGGGCCCGGCTGCGCGCTCCCGAGGGCTGGAGCAGCGGACAGGAGGCCCGGAAGGCGAACCTCGGCCGCCTCTCCTTCCTTCTCGAGGCCGGCGACTACCCGCTCTACCGGCGATACGTGCGTGAGGCCTCACCCGACGACGACGAGAACGCCCGCTTCGAGTTCGGCCTCGACTGCCTCCTCGACGGCATGGCCACCCGTCTGAACCTCCCTCCCCGGCCACCTCGCTGACCGCCCCTCGGCAGGGGCGCCGCCGGCCGGGGATCGATCGAACCCCGCACAGCGACGGCCCGCCCGGGCTACCCGCGCCCGCGCACAGGCAGGGCGTTGCGCGGGGTTGCCCTTCGGTCCGGAGGGGGTTCTTCCAATCCTGGCAAAATATTGCAAAAGGGATGCAAGGCGGATCGGCTCCGGAGCAACGGCCGTAGGTGAGGCAACATCTTGGTGAACGGCGGGCGCCGCGCGGTCAGGACGCGGTGCCGCCGTCGGCCGGATGGGGTGTGGAACGTGCTGGAGCCGAGGATCGCCGTAGCCGTGGTGACCATGGGGAACCGGCCCGCCGAGGTCGACGCCCTGCTGGAGTCCGTGGCCAAGCAGGACCTCGCCCCCGCCCGCATCGTGATCGTCGGCAACGGCTGCCGGCTGCCCGAGTTCGCTCGCCGGCTCTCCCTGCCCGGCGAGGTCACCACCATCGACGTCGAGGAGAACCTAGGCTGCCCGGGCGGCCGTAACGTCGCGCTCGCCCGGCTGCGCGAGTACGGCGACGTGGACGTCGTCGTGGAACTGGACGACGACGGATTGCTCGTCGACGCCGATGTGCTGCGGCGGGTACGCGACCTGTATGTCGCCGACCCCCGCCTCGGCATCGTCGGCTTCCGCATCGCCGACGAGCACGGCGAGACCCAGCAGCGGCACGTGCCCCGCGTCGGCGGCTCCGATCCGATGCGCGGCGGTTACGTCACCGGCTTCCTCGGCGGCGGACACGCCCTGAGCATGGCGATGCTGGCCGAGACCGGGGACTGGCCGGCCGAGTTCTTCTTCGCGCACGAGGAGACCGACCTCGCCTGGCGCGCCGCCGACGCCGGCTGGAAGATTCTCTACGCCCCCCAGTTGCTCCTCCAGCACCCCAAGACCTCACCGGCCCGGCACGCCATCTACTACCGCGTCAACGCCCGCAACCGCGTCTGGCTCGTCCGGCGCCGGCTGCCGTGGCCGCTGGTCCCCGTGCACCTCGGGGTGTGGACGCTGCTCACGCTCGCCCGCACGCGTTCGGGGGCCGGGCTGAAGGCCTGGTTCGGCGGGTTCGTGGAAGGGCTCCGGAAACCGGCGGGCGAACGCCGCCCCATGCGCTGGCGGACGGTGTGGCGACTGAGCAGACTGGGGCGTCCGCCGGTGATCTGAGGCGGCGGCTCGCCGGGACCGGCGGAGACCTGGGGGCGAAGACGAGCTGAAGCCCGGCCGGAGAAGAGAAGCGGGACGGGGCCCCGGGCGTTCACCTCCGCCGACCGGGGCCCCTTGCGTCCCCGGACCCGGCCTGCGGCGACACTCCCCCGAGTTACGCGACATACGCGCGCGCCGTAGGTCCAGATCCGATGGAAATGATCAGATCAGGGCTCGCCAACGGATCGCTAACATGTGGCCAACGGTTCGTCGTGGGCTGACGGATCCACTGGCTGGAACTCGTCGGCGGTCTGCCCGAAGCGGGCCCTCGGACAGGCCGATCCCGGATCGCCCGGCCGACAGACGGTGGCGGGAAACCGCCGTGGACAAGCGGCAGTCCAGCCACGGAACGGCGGGTGTGGACTCGTCGCGGAGAGCGGTCGGACCCGACCGTGCGGGAAGGCAGTGGAGCGCGTGATGCGGCGGTGCGAGCTGCGGTTCGGACTGCTGGGACCACCCGTCCTGTACGACCGACAGTCGTTCGGGATCTCGTGCAACGGCCCCGACGCCCTTTCCGGCGAGCCGGCCGCCGCCGGCACCCGTTCCGGTGAGCCCGTTGCCGCCGGCCCCGCACCGCTTTTCCAGGCCCCGGACGACGCCGTCGACAACGGCGTCCGTGCCATCGGCAGTCCCAAGGTGCGCGCCCTGCTCGCCGCGTTGCTCCTGGAGCCGGGCCGGGTGGTGTCGGTGGAGTCGCTGAAGGACGCCCTGTGGGGCGGAGCGCCGCCGGTGTCCGCGCAGGCGTCCCTGCACAATCACGTCACCCGGCTGCGCCGGCTCCTGGACGACCCCGACCGACTCAGGGCCGTAGCGCCCGGTTACCTCCTGCGCGTCGACCAGGGCGAGTTGGACGTGCACGTCTTCGACGCCCGGGTGTCCGAGGCGCGTGCCGCGCACGCCGGGGGAGACTGGCCCGGCGTCGTAAGGGCCTGTGCGGCCGGACTCGCGCTCTGGCGCGGCACCCCGCTCAGCGGGCTGCCGGCCGACATCGGCGGTTACGCCCTGGTGCAGCGTCTGGAGGAGGCGCGACGGCTCCTGCTGGAATGGCGCTACGACGCCGAACTCGCCCTCGGTGGCGACCGTCTGGCCGGGAGCGTGCCGGAACTCGCGGCACTGGTCGCCGAGTATCCGCTGCGCGAGGCCTACCACCGTCAGCTCATGCTCGCCCTGCACCGCACCGGCCGCCAGGCCGAGGCCCTCGCCGTCCACCGCGATCTGCGCGCCCACCTGATCGAGGAACTGGGCGTCGAACCCGGCCTGTCGGTCCGCGAGGCGCATGCCGAGGTGCTGCGGGGGAGCGACGAGAACGGGCAGTGGGCGCAGGAGGAACGCGACGGCGGGCGCCGGGGCACCGAGGGCGCCGTCCGCCAACAGGTTGACGGCCGACGGGACTTGGATACCGAGGTGGAGTCCGGAAGCCCGGCCGACAGCGGCGCCGCGCCGGACGTCCGGCACGCTCCGCGTCCCGCCCAGCTGCCGCCTCCCCCCGGGCACTTCACCGGGCGCGTCGACGTGCGCCGGGCGTTGCGGCGTGCGCTCACCGGGTCGGCCGCCCCCGCTCCGGCCGTCGCCGTGATCAGCGGCATGGCGGGCGTCGGCAAGAGCGCGCTGGCGCTGCATGTCGCGCATGAGCTGCGCGAACGTTTCACCGATGGACAGTTGTACGTCAACCTGCACGGGGCCACCCCCGGCATGACCCCGCTCACCTCCGTCCAGGCACTCGCCGCGCTGCTCCGGGACCTCGGCGTCGAACCGCGCAGCATCCCCGAACACCCCGACGCGGCGAGCGCGTTGCTCCGCTCGCTGCTCGCCCCCGCCCGCGTGCTGCTGGTGCTGGACGACGCGGCGACCGCGGCCCAGGTACGGCCCCTGCTCCCGGCCGGCTCCGGTTGTGCCGTGATCGTCACCAGTCGCTCACCCCTGACCGCCCTCGACGGCGCCCGGCGCTTCCCGCTCGGCCCACTGACCGGCGAGGACAGCGCGGCACTGCTGCGCGCGGTCAGCGGACGCGTGGGGCTGGACGCCGGCCACGCGCTGGTCGAGCTGACCGGCCGACTGCCGCTGGCGCTGCGTGTCGTCGCCGCCAGGCTCGCCGCGCGCCGCGCCCTCACCCCCGACGTGTTGGCCAGCCAACTGGCCGACACCGGCGGACGGTTGCGTCACCTCGAGTACGACGACCTGAGCGTGCGGCGTTCCCTGGCCGTCGCCCACGACGCGCTGGCCGCCGCCGAACGCGAGGCGGACCGGGACGCCGCCCTCGCCCTGCGCCGCATCGGCGCGCTCGACCTGCCGACCTACGGCGCCCCTCTGATCGCCCGCCTCACCGGTACCGACGAACGCCGCGCCGAAGCCGCCCTGGACCGCCTGGTCGACGTCGCCCTCCTGGAGGAAACCGCCTACGGCCGCTACGCCCCCCACGACCTGGTCCGCGACTTCGCCCGCGAACTGGCGGACCTGGAGGAGGGGGAGCGCGGGGTGGGGTCCGACGCCGGATCGAACAGCGGGCGGGATGCCATGGTCGCTGGGGAGTGGGGCGCGCTGTCCGGCGTGGGGGCGGGCATCGGGTCCGGCATGGACTCGGGGTCCCCGCCCGGCACCGGGGCCGGCGCGCCGTCCGGCGCCGAGTCGCGCCCCGGCGCGTCTCCGGACCGGGTCGGCCGGGCCGTTCACGCTGTCACCGTCGTGTCCACGTCCCCCCGCACCACCGTGCCCACCTCGGCCGCCGTATCCGACCCGCTCGCGGTTTGCGGTCCCGCTCCCGACCACGGTTCCGGTCCGGCTCTCGATCTGACCGCTCTGCGCTGGTACGCCGCCGTGGCCGAGAGGGTGTTGGAGGCGGTTGTGGAGCCCGGGATCGATCAGGACGACCGGCGTCGGGCGACGTGTGCGCAGCCGCCGGAGCACGCGGCCGACGTGGCCGAGCTGGCGCGCTTCGAGTCGGCCGAGCAAGCCCATGCCTGGGGCGAGGTGGAGCTGGAGAACGTCGTGGCCCTGGTGTCCCGGAACGCGGGCACGTCCGACCCGCTTCGGGCCGCCCATCTCTCCACGCTCGCGCGGCTGCTCTTCCCCTACGTCCAGCGTGGCGGCCGGGTGGCCGAGATGGAGGTGCTGGGGCGGGCAGCCCTCGGGGCGGCGCGGCGGCTCGGGGACGCGGCGGCCGAGGCCTACGCGCTGGGCGACCTGGCGGCCCTGCACTTCCTCACCGGCAGGCAGAAGGACGCCCTCGCCCTCACCGACCGGTCCCTGGAGATCTGGCAGCGGCTCGGTGTCCTCTCCAGGATCCGGCGCACCCTGAACAACCGGGGGCTGCTGCTGGAGGGGCTCGGCCGGTTCGCGGAGTCCGAGGAGGCGCTGCGGCAGAGCCTCACGTACTCGCGGCAGCTGAACGACCCGTACGGAGAGGCCGTCACCCACAGCCATCTCGGCAACCTCTACGAGCACACCGATCCGCGCGCCGCTATCGAGCAGCACCGGCTTTCGCTGGCGATCGGGAACGAGATCGGCGCCGTCATCGTGCAGCACTCGGCGCACTGCAACATCGGCTACGCCCATCTCGCCCTCGTCGAACCGGCCGCCGCCGCCCGGCACTTCGAGGAGAGCCTGCGCATCCTCGGCGGCCACGGCGACTGGCACGGGGAGTCCCAGACCCGGCTCGGCCTGGTCCGCGCGCTGCGGCAGCTGGGGGAGACCGAGCGGGCCGGTCGCGAGTGCGCGGAGCTGCTGCGCCGAGCCGACGCCCGCGCCGACGGCTACATGGGCGGCCTGGCGCGGCACCAGCACGGGCTGCTGCTGAGCGCGCGGGGCCGGCGAGCGGAGGCGAACGACGCCTGGCGCGCTGCGCTCGCGGCACTGGACGGCACCGACGAGCAGGCGGTCGTGGGGGAGTTGCAGAACCTTCTCGAGGAGTGACCGGCTGCTTCGCCGCTCCCGTCGGGCAGTGCGCAGAGTGGGAGTGCCCCGCCGCAGCCCTCACGCAGTGACCGGAGCATCGCCGCAGCGCAGCCGATGCCGGCCGTGCACGCTCGGGCGGCCCTCACTTGGCGTCGGCATAGCACTCCACCACCGCCGTCGAGAACGGGAAGCGCACCGGTGTCTCGCCGAAGGTCAGCCGTCCGGCGAGGTCGGCGGAGGCACGGATGGCCTGGACGACCGTGTCGGCCTCTTCGGCCGGGCAGTGCACGATCACCTCGTCGTGCTGGAAGAAGACCAGCTCGGCCTCGAGGTCCGCGCAGGCCCGGCGCAGGCCGGCGAGCATCAGGAGGGCCCAGTCGGCGGCGCTGCCCTGGACGACGAAGTTCCGCGCGAAGCGGCCGCGCGCCCGGGAGTTGGTGGAGGCGTAACCGGGCACCCAGGGCGCCTGGCCGTCGCTCGGTGCCTCCGTGTCGTCGTCGCCGACGGGGATGCCCGCCTCCTCCGCGGCGTCCTCACCGGCACCGGCGGCCGGCGGGCAGGTACGGCCCAGCCAGGTGCGCACCAGCCGGCCCTCCTCGCCCGCGCGGGCCGCCTCGTCGACATAGGCGACGGCTCTGGGGAAGCGGCGGCGCAGCGCGGCCAGGTTCTTCAGGCCGTCGCCCGAGGTCTGGCCGTAGATCGCGCCGAGCACGGCGAGCTTGGCCTGGTCGCGGTCGCCGGAGAAGGCGCGGTCGGACACGGACTGGTACAGGTCGCTCTCCCGGCCGGCGACCTCCATCAGGCCGGGGTCCCGGGAGATCGCGGCGAGGACGCGCGGCTCCATCTGGTCGGCGTCGGCCACCACCAGCCGCCAGCCGGGGTCGGCGACCACGGCCCGGCGGATCACCTTGGGGATCTGCAGTCCGCCTCCGCCGTTGGTCACCCAGCGCCCGGTGACCGTACCGCCGGCGAGGAACTCGGGACGGAAACGGCCGTCGCGCACCCAGTCCTGCAGCCAGGACCAGCCGTGCGCCACCCAGATGCGGTACAGCCTCTTGTACTCCAGCAGGGGCTCCACGGCCGGGTGGTCGACGGACCGGATCTCCCAGCGGCGGGTCGAGCGCACCTTGATCCCGGCCTGGGCGAAGGCCTTGATCACATCGGCGGGCAGGTCGGGGCGCACCCGGCGGCCGAAGGCGGCGGAGACCTCGTCGGCCAGCTCGGCCAGGCGGCGCGGCTCGCCGCCGCCCGCGTACCGCTCGCCCAGCAGGTCGTGCAGCAGGCGGCGGTGGACCTCGGCGCTCCACGGCACGCCGGCGTGGTTCATCTCGGCGGCCACCAGCATCCCGGCGGACTCGGCGGCCGTCAGCAGCCGCATCCGGTCGGGGTGGGCGGTCCGCTGGTGCCGCCTCAGCTGCTCGGCGTGGACCGCGAGGAGGTCGGTCAGTGGCAGGCGGGCGCCGGTGGGCTCGAACAGCGGGGACTGGGCGCCCGGTTCGGCCGGGCGCTGGGGCGGGTCGGGCGGCACGGGGCCGCCCCGGAGGCGGGCCAGGGCGGCGGCGGCCGAGCGCGGCTCACCGTACCGGCCCTCGTGGCCCAGCAGGAGGGCCTCGGCGTCCTCGATGTCGTAGCACCGCTCCACTCGCACCCCCGTGGCGAGCAGACGCGGGTAGACCTCGGGGGTGGACCGCCACACCCAGCGCGTCACCTCCGGGCGGCTCCGCACCGCCCCGGCGAGATCGCTCTCCCGCCGCACCGGCCCGGCGGGCAGCCCGTCCGGGCCGAGGGGGGCGACGTCCACGCCTGCGTCCTCGGCCGGTGCGAGCGCCCACCGGTCCGTCATGACCCAGAGTGTGGCAGCCGGCTCTGACAATCACCCTGACCTGCGGTCTCAGTACTCTGTTTCAGTCCTCGGAGGGGGTCGGCCCGGCCTCCTTCCCCGCCGCCTTCGTCTGCTCCAGCAGGAGCGACAGCATCCTGGCGATGTGCTCCTCGGTCGCGGCCTTGGTGATGCCGAGGCCGCTGAGGACGCCCTGGCCGTTCTCCTGCTCCAGGAGCGCCAGCAGGATGTGCTCGGTGCCGATGTAGTTGTGGCCGAGCCGCAGGGCCTCGCGGAAGGTGAGTTCCAGGGCCTTCTTGGCGTCGGGGCCGTAGGGGACGAGGTCCGGGACCTCGTCCGCCGCGGACGGGAGGGCCTCGGCCGCGGCCCGCCGTACGGAGTCCGGCAGCACGCCCTGTGCGGTGATCGCCTTCGCGGCCAGGCCCTCCGGCTCGGCGAGCAGTCCGAGGACCAGGTGCTCGGGGCGGCCCTCGGGGTTGCGGGCCGCCACCGCCTCGTTGTGCGCGGCGATGACCACGTTCCGTGCGCGCGGGGTGTAGCGGCTGAAGTCGTCGGGGCCGAGGTCGGCGGACTCCTTCGGCACGAACCGCTTCTGCGCCGCCTGCCGGGTGACGCCCATGCTCCGGCCGATCTCGGTCCAGGAGGCGCCCGAGCGCCGGGCCTGGTCCACGAAGTGGCCGATCAGGTGGTCGGCCACGTCACCCAGGTGGTCCGCGGCGATCACCGCGTCCTGGAGCTGCTCGAGAGGTTCGTTGTGGGCCTTCTTGATGGCCTCGATGAGGTCGTCGAGGCGTACGGATGCCGTGATGTTCGGATTGGTCGCCATGTGTCAACCGTAGGTTGCACCCACCGGACTGTCAACCGATGGTTGACAGTCCGGTTCTCCTGAGGAGGGGTGCCGCTCACTGCCCGGTCAGCGGGTCCCTTCGGTGTCGCGGCGAGGCGCACGCGAGCCCGGCGAACACCGTCCCGCTGAAGCGGTCCAGACTCCGGGCCACCCGCCTGCTGCGCCGCAGCAGCGAGGCTGCCGGAGAGCATTCCGACCGAGCCGTCCATCAGTACGCCCGAGCCGTCCACCAGTACGCCCGTCCCCGTGATCGCGAAGCCCAGGACGAGGAACTGCTCGCGCACGTGCCCGCGCGCCCTCCGTTCGCCTGCCGGGCCCCATCGGTACCTTCGTCCCGCCAGTCCTCCCTCGTCCCCGGGTCCCGGCACCCCACGGCACCTCCCGGACCTCGCCGTCCCCCTCCCCGCGTCCCCTGGCCCTCCGCATCCCGGCTCCGCCGCCTCCGGGTGCTCGTCGCCCCGCCCCTCGGCGTCCTGGGCCCGCCCCACGCTCCTCCCGTGCCCGTCCCCTTCGTCCACAGCCTGTGGACAACGCTCGGCCGCTGTCGGTGGGGCATGGCACGATCGGCGGTGTGACCAGGACTGCCAGCACGGTCGAGAGGGCGTTTCGGACCGCTCTCCACGACGACACCGACACCGGCCTCGACACCGGGGCCTCACTGCTCGCCGCCGACCCCGCCGTGGATGCCGAACTCGCCCGGCGGGGCGAGGAGTTCGTGGCGGCAGCCTGGCGGCGCGGCTGGCAGCCCGCCGATGTCGTACGACTCGTGCGGCGCGAGCTGACGGACGCGCACGTGTGCCTGGCCGCCGCCCTGATCCGGACGCAGGCCGGACGGGACCGCCCGCGCGGGCGCCGCTGGGCCGCCCAGCTGGCGGAGCTGCCCGACGGCCCCGCCCGGGAGCCCGACCGCTTCTCGCAGGCCACGACCACGCTGGAGCTGTACCGCCTGCTGCTGCGGCTCCCCGCTCTGGAGCCCCTGGAGGAGGCCCGCCGCGCCCCCGGCCCCGGCGCATCCCGCACGCTCGCCCGGATCCGCGCACTGCTCGCCAAGGCCGAGGCGACCGGCTATCCGGAGGAGGCGGAGGCGCTCAGTGCGAAGGCGCAGGAGCTGATGGCGCGGTACAGCGTCGACGAGGCTCTGCTCGCCGCCGAGGCGCCCGCTCCGGACGCGCCCGGCGCCTGCCGCATCGGGGTCGAGCCGCCGTACGAACAGGCCAAGGCGATCCTGCTCGACGCCGTCGCCGGCGCGAACAACTGCCGCGCGGTGTGGAACGAACCGCTCGGCTTCTCCACGGTCGTCGGCTTCGAGGCGGACCTGGAGGCGGTCGAACTGCTCTACCCCTCGCTGCTGGTGCAGGCCACGCGCGCGATGATCGAGGCGGAGGCCGCCCAGAGAGCCGGCGGACGGAAGCGGACCAAGACCTTCCGGCAGTCGTTCCTTGCCGCCTACGCGCACCGCGTGGGCGACCGGCTCGCGGCCGCCGCCGAGACACAGGTCGGCCAGGACCTGTTGCCGGTCCTCGTCACCAGACAGACAGCCGTGACCGACCACCTGGAGCGCATCTTCCCCGAGACCACCACGACCCGGCTGCGCGGGGTGAGCGACGCGGCCGGGTGGACGGAGGGCGCGCGAGCGGCGGACCGCGCGCAGGTCAGGGCCCGCAGCCGCCTGGAGTGAGGGCCTTTGCGCCGTGGCCGGAGCGATCGCCCCGGCCTGGACGGACGGCCCCGGCCCCGAGCGGCCGCCTCACCCCGGAGCGAACCCCGGCGTCCGGGCGATGCTCAGTCGCCGACCTGCTGGAAGGCGGTCACGGCGGCGTTCGGGCCGCTCCCGCCGGACTGGGCGGCGACGGGGCCGTACGACCAGGGGAAGCTCCGGGAGGCGGTGGTGCCGGGCAGGATGATCTTCACGGTCTTCGCGTCCAGGGTGTTCTTGTCCCCCGCAGCGCCGCGCACATACGTGATGGTGAAGGACGCCGAGTCGCCCTTGGCGAGCTTCAGCGTCTGGGCCTTCGCGCCCTTGAGCGCCGGTACGTCCG
The DNA here is from genome assembly GCF_059510455.1 of Streptomyces sp. NTD91. Taxonomy (NCBI): domain Bacteria; kingdom Bacillati; phylum Actinomycetota; class Actinomycetes; order Kitasatosporales; family Streptomycetaceae; genus Streptomyces; species Streptomyces sp. NTD91. The sequence goes on along the minus strand of NZ_JCAJZW010000024.1, from coordinate 78,405 downwards.
CCTTGGTGCCGCCGACGCTCAGGGTGACGTTCGCGAAGTGGTCCAGGGTGCACGGCTTGCTCTGGTTGGTGATGCTGACCGGAACCTCACCCGTGTCACCGGCCTTCGGCGCCACGCTCGCCGACCCGATCTGCACGGACACCCGGCCGATCTCGCACGCGGAACTGTCCTTGTTGCCGCTCTTGCTCCCGCCGCCGTTGCAGGCGGTGAGCAGCAGGGCGGCGGCGAGGGCCGTGACGGTGAGCGGAATGGCGCGCATGAGCAGGTCCCATCGAGGTTGTGACGGTGCCCCTGCATCATGGCGTCTGCACCGCGGCCCCGTTCGCCCACCCCCGGTGGAATCACCGCATCAGGTGGTATGCCTCACCTGGCTCACACCGGTTCACCCGGCTCGTACCGGTACACGGCCGCCGGGCACGGTCACCGCTTCGCCTTGGTCGGCAGCGCCGAAGGCAGCTTGCCGCCCTCCGCCTTGGTGTACGTCTCCCTGCCGACCGTGCCCGACCAGTTCACCGTCATGCTCTTGGCGTCGACCGATTCGACGGTGCCGGTGGCCCGGTCCTTGTTGCCGTCGGGGCAGATCAGGTGGATCGTCCCGGTCCCCGCCTTCTGGCCGGCGGCCCCCTGGCACCAGGCCTTCCGGCCGGTCACGAAGAGCCCGGCCTTCTTCCCGGTGATCACCAGCGCCACGATCTTGCCGCCGCTGGTGGTGATCCAGCTGCCCTCGAGCTTGCCGGCGGCCCCGGTCGCGGTTCCGGAGGCCGCCCCCGAGGAGTGCGAGGGCACGGCGGTCGCGCTCGGCGTCGTGGAGGCGGCGGCCTTGTCACCGCTGCTTCCGCCCCCGCTGCAGGCGGTCAGCGCGGCGAGCGCGCCCACCAGTCCCACCGCCAGTGCCGCGGTCCGCACCTTCGCGGCCCGAGCGGTCCCGACAGGCCCACCTGAACCGACGGAAGCGGTGGAACCGGTCGAGCCGGTCGCAGCAGTCGCAGAAGTCACCGAAAGCTCCCAAGCTGTAGCGGCCGGCCGTCCTCGCCCGGACGGCCCGCAGCAAGCTACCAGCCGTTACCGGGAGGACTCCGGGACGCAGGACAGGAATCCGTTGAGAGCTGCACGAGCCTGCCGGAGGAGCACCGCGACCGGCGACTGCAGGGGCGACCCCCGGTCGCCGCCCGGCCGCAGCAGACTCCGCGGCCGGACCGCCAGGAAAGTCCCGCGAGCCGAACGTACTTCCTTTCGCAGTTCATCCGCTATGCGTAGGGAAATGCCTACGTTTGACTCGTAGGGAATTCCCTACTTATCCTCGCCTCCATGACCATCACACACGCCTCCTTCGTCACCCTCCCCGTCTCCGACCAGGACCGTGCCCTGCGCTTCTACCGGGATGTCCTCGGCTTCCAGGTCACCGCCGACCGGGACATGCCGCAGGGCCGCTGGCTCCAGGTGGCCCCCGCGGGGGCCCGGACCGTCTTCACGCTCTCCGGGCCGGGCATGGGCGGTTTCGAGCCCGGGGCCGCGCGCGGGATCATGTTGGTGACGACCGACGTCGACGCCGACTGTGCGCGGCTCGCCGCGGCCGGGATCCCCGTACAGGGGCCGGACGACATGCCCTGGGGGCGGATGGCCTCCTTCGCGGATCCCGACGGCAACGGTCTGATGCTGCTGACGGAGAAGGAAGGCTTCTGACCGCTCCATGAACGGGACGGGTACCGCCGCCGAGGACCGCGTCTTCGCCGCGCTCGCCAACGCCACCCGCCGCGAGGTGCTGCGGCTGCTGCGCGAGCGCGGACCGCAGCCCGTCCAGGCCCTGGCCGACCACTTCGACATGCGCCGCCCGAGCCTCTCGGAACACCTCAAGGTGCTCCGGGAGGCCGGCCTCGTCTCCGAGCAGCGCTCCGGGCGGCAGCGCATCTACCGTCTCCGGGCGGCGCCTCTCGCCGAGGTGCAGGAGTGGCTCCACCCGTACGAGCGGTTCTGGCGCGACCGGCTGAGGGGTCTCGGCGAGCTGCTCGACCGGCTGCCCGACGATGACCAGCCATGAACACCGAACCCGGCAGCGATCAGGACGCGGACGACCTGACCACCATCCGCGTCGACCAGTTCTTCCCGCACCCGCGCGCCAAGGTCTGGCGCGCCCTGACCGACCCCGAACTGCTCGCGCAGTGGCAGATGCCCGGCGCCGAGGGTTTCCGGCTGGAGGTCGGCCACCGGTACCGGATGACGTCCGTCCCGCGTCCCAACGCCCGCTTCTCCGGGGTCGTGGAGGTGCGGGTACTGGCCTACGACATCGAGCGGATGCTGTCCGTCCGCTGGGCCGACTCCGATCCGGCCAATCCCGCGGACTGGACGATCACCTGGATCCTGGAACAGGAAGGGCGCGGGACGCGTCTCTTCCTGGTGCACGAAGGTTTCGATCCGGACGATCCGGCTCAGCTGATGGCGCGGAGGATCATGGACGGGGGGTGGCGGGGGCATGTCCTGCCCGCTCTGGGGCAGACGCTGGAGCAGCTCGGCTAGTGCACCGCTTCGACGAGTGGCCGTCGGCGCAGCTCGCGTGGCCGGTTCGGTAAAACGGACGTCAAACCTGTAACTGCAGGAACACCCCTCGTGCACGTGCATTTGCTCATGCATGTGCACGTGAACGGGGTTATGATCCGGGTCAGTTGACCACAGCACCTATGGCCACACCAGCCGGTGCACCACCGGGGAGCGACCTGTGGACCGCGACGTTGACGGCGTGTACGGGGGGTACGACGTGTACAACGGCATGGCTGCCGAGCAGTTGGCCGGAGTGGCCTGGCAGAAGAGCCGGCACAGCAACTCGCAGGGCTCCTGCGTGGAGTTCGCGAGACTTCCGGGCGGTGATGTCGCCGTACGCAACTCGCGTTTCCCCGACGGCCCGGCCCTCGTCTACACGCGCGCGGAGATCGAGGCCATGCTCCTCGGTGTCAAGGACGGCGAGTTCGACCATCTGATAGCCGGCTAGCGGTCCGGCTTCGGGACGGCGGCTGCCCCGACGGCTCGATGGCAACGATGTCGGGCCTTCCGGCAACGATGTCGGCCACCTGTTCAAGGTGTCGGGGCCGGCCCGTGAGGCGCTGCGACGCGCGTAGATCTCGTGTGTCCGTCAGCGCCGCACCCGTCAGTCGGCCGACTGGAGCCGGAACAGCGCCCAGACGACCTTGCCGTGCAGCGTGCCCGCGAGGGGGTGCCAACCCCAGCTGTCGGCGAAGGAGTCGACCAGGAAGAGCCCACGCCCCGACTCGGCCGCGAAGTCGCCCGAGTCGCGCGGCACCGGCGTCTCGTGGCTCGGGTCGCGCACCGCGCACACCAGCCGCTCGGTCCAGCGCATCAGGTGCAGCCGTACGGACGGCGCGTGTTCGGGATGCGCCGCGTCGGGTGTGAGACCGTGGCGCAGGGCGTTGGTGACGAGTTCGGAGACGACAAGGCATATGTCGTCGAAGCGGTCGCCCACGTCCCACTGGTCGAGGGTCCCGCGGGTGAACCTCCGGGCCTCGCGCACCGCTTCGTAACGGGCCGGCAGGGCACAGGAGGCGGCATCGGACACGGCCGCGGGATCCAGCGGCGGAAGGCCCTGCCGTAACGGCTTGAGCATGGTCGATCCATTCGTCCCCATGCGAGGCACTCCCGGGAATTCGCGGTCGTTGCGATGCAGCGGTGGCGCGGCACCATGGTTTCGGATGCGCACAGCAGATGCAAGGGCAGATGCACGTGCACGCGACCGAAATAGCCCTGCCCGTACCGCTTCTTGGCCATTTTTTCCGCCATCTTGTCGGCGGTCACCGCCATAGGTCCTGACCTTTTCCCGGCGCCGCGCGGGCGGAAACGGCCCCGTCTTTCCGTTTCCGTAACCGGACGAGTACTGCTCGGAGTGTTTTAGTGGCAGACTGCGGGCCCTGAAGACGGTTGGGGAGGCTGGCGAAAGTGAGCGCGGGAGAGCCCGGATCGGTGGTGCGGCGGATGCTGCTCGGCTCGCAACTCAGGCGACTGCGGGAAGCGCGGGGCATCACGCGTGAGGCGGCGGGCTACTCGATCCGCGCCTCCGAGTCGAAGATCAGCCGGATGGAGCTGGGCCGGGTGAGCTTCAAGACGAGGGACGTCGAGGACCTGCTGACACTGTACGGCGTCACGGACGAGGCCGAGCGCGAGTCGCTGCTCTCCCTGGCCCGAGAGGCCAACGTGGCCGGCTGGTGGCACAGTTACACCGACGTCCTGCCCAGCTGGTTCCCCACCTATGTGGGCCTGGAGGGCGCCGCGTCGCTCATCCGTGTCTACGAGGTGCAGTTCGTGCACGGCCTGCTCCAGACCGAGGACTACGCCCGCGCGGTGGTCCGGCGCGGAATGAAGGGCGCGAGCCCGGCCGACGTGGAACGCCGGGTCGCCCTGCGCCTGGAGCGGCAGAATCATCTGTTCGCGACCAGCGCCCCCGAGTTCCACTTCGTGCTCGACGAGGCCGCCCTGCGCCGCCCCTACGGCGGCCGCGACGTGATGCGCGGTCAGTTGCAGCACCTGATCGACATCTCCGAGCGGCCCAACGTCCGGCTGCAGGTCATGCCGTTCGGTTTCGGCGGGCACTCCGGCGAGAGCGGCGCCTTCACCATCCTCAGCTTCCCCGACGCCGACCTGTCCGACGTCGTCTACATGGAGCAGCTGACCAGTGCCCTCTACCTGGACAAGCGCGAGGACGTCGCCCAGTACGAGCAGGCCCTGAAGGAGCTCCAGCAGGACAGCCCGGGCTCCGCCGAGAGCCGGGACCTTCTCCGAGGACTCCTTCAACTCTCTTGACACGCAAGTACGATGACGTGCGATCAGACCGTGACCGGGATCTGGCTCCGCTAGTGATTGAGGGATCACATGTCGTCCTACTTCAGCGACCTGGCCCAGCAGTACATCGACGGTGCGTGGCGACCGGGCACCGGCTCCTGGGACGTCATCGACTTCAACCCCTACGACGACGAGAAGCTGGCCTCGATCACGGTGGCCACGGTCGACGAGGTCGACCAGGCCTACCGGGCCGCCGCCCGCGCCCAGAAGAAGTGGGCCGAGACCAACCCCTACGCCCGCCGCGCGGTCTTCGAGAAGGCGCTCAGGCTCATAGAGGACCGCGAGCAGGAGATAGCCGACCTGATCATCGCGGAGCTCGGCGGCACGCGCGTGAAGGCCGGTTTCGAGCTCCACCTCGCCAAGGAGTTCCTGCGCGAGTCGGTCAACCTGGCGCTGCGTCCCGAGGGGAAGATCCTGCCCTCCCCGGCCGACGGCAAGGAGAACCGCGTCTACCGGGTGCCGGTGGGTGTCGTGGGCGTGATCAGCCCCTTCAACTTCCCGTTCCTGCTGTCGATCAAGTCGGTCGCCCCCGCGCTCGCACTCGGCAACGCCGTGGTCCTCAAGCCGCATCAGAACACCCCGATCGCCGGCGGCACCCTGATCGCGAAGATCTTCGAGGACGCCGGGCTGCCCGGCGGCCTGCTCAACGTGGTCGTCACCGACATCGCCGAGATCGGCGACGCGTTCCTGGAGCACCCGATCCCGAGGGTCATCTCCTTCACCGGCTCCGACAAGGTCGGCCGGCACGTGGCCACCGTCTGCGCCGCCAACTTCAAGCGCTCGGTGCTCGAACTGGGCGGCAACAGCGCGCTCGTGGTCCTGGACGACGCGGACGTCGACTACGCGGTGGACGCGGCGGTCTTCAGCCGGTTCGTGCACCAGGGCCAGGTCTGCATGGCCGCAAACCGGGTCCTCGTGGACCGCTCGATCGCGGACGGGTTCACCGAGAAGTTCGTCGCCAAGGTGAACTCGCTGAAGGTCGGCGACCCGCGCGACCCGCAGACCGTCATCGGCCCGGTGATCAACAGCCAGCAGGCGAACGCCGTGTCCGGTGCCGTCGAGCAGGCGCTCGCCGAGGGTGCCACGGCCCTGGTGCGGGGCGCCACGGAGGGCAACCTGGTGGCCCCCAGCGTGCTCACCGACGTCCCCGCCGACTCCACGCTGCTCCAGCAGGAGGTGTTCGGGCCGGTCGTCTTCCTCATCCCGTTCGACGGCGAGGAAGAGGCGCTGCGCATCGTCAACGACACCCCGTACGGCCTCAGCGGCGCCGTCCACACGGGGGACATCGAGCGGGGCGTCGCCTTCGCCAAGCAGGTCGACACCGGCATGTTCCATGTGAACGACGGAACGGTCCACGACGAGCCGATCGTGCCGTTCGGCGGCGAGAAGCACTCGGGCGTAGGCCGTCTGAACGGCGAGACGACGCTGGAGGCCTTCACCACCGTCAAGTGGATCTCGGTGCAGCACGGCCGCAGCGGCTTCCCGTTCTAGGGCGTGTTTCGAAAGTCCCGTCTGGTCCGCGACGGCTGGCACGGCGCCTCGCCGCGTTGTCGGGATCGTCCACGTACGCCCGGTACGAGGACGACCCTCCGCCCTGCGATGCACCGCACCAGACGCCGCGGACCCCGCCCTCCGGGCGGACGACGCCACTTTCGAAACACGCCCTAGTGCCGCCACAGGCAACGTCCGCCCCGTCGCGACGCCCGGCATGCTCCCCCACTGCCTCAAGGGCGTGGGAGGTGCCCCCACTCGCCGCACCGGGCACAAACCCACGTACATCCAGTACGAGGGCTTGCACCCGGCGCGCCGAGAGCACGCACCGGACGCCGCTCCTTGACGGGCAAACGTTGCCTGCCGCGGCACCAGCCGCCCATTCCGGCCCCTGTTCTCGTAGCCGCTCGTTCGGTGAGCCGGGCCATCGCGGACAGGATCTGACCGCAATGGGCCGTAGCGTCGTCGGTGTCAGGGGGCAGAAGGCCCCGGCGACGGTGAGGAGAGGCGGCCGGCCATGGTCAAGCACGTACCGGCGGAGGCACAGGGCGACGAACGCGGGGCGCTGCTCGCGTTCATCGAGGAGCAGCGCGGCGGGATCCGCCGGGCCCTGCTCGGGCTGACCGAGGAGCAGGCCCGCTCGCGCCCCAGCGCCAGTGAGCTGTCGCTCGGCGGCCTGCTCAAGCATGTCGCCGAGGTCGAGCAGATGTGGATCGCACGGGCCAGGCAGGAGTCCCCGGCCGTCCGGCGCGACGCGTCGAACTGGCACGAGAGCTTCCAGCTGGTCGGCGAGGAGACGGTGGCCTCGCAGCTGGCGTACTGGGAGCAGGTCGCCGCCGAGACGGAGAAGTTCATCCGTTCGGCGCCCAGCCTCGACGACGCCTTCCCGCTGCCTCCGGAGCCCTGGTTCCCGCCGGAGGGCCGGGTCTCGCTGCGCTGGGTGTGTCTGCACCTCATCCGCGAGACCGCCAGGCACGCCGGCCACGCCGACATCATCCGCGAGTCACTGGACGGCAGGACCGCCTTCGAACTGGTCGCCCAGGAACAGGGCGGCTCCCGGGAGTGACACGGGGCGGGCGGCCCTACGGCCGTCCCTGCACGCGCGCGTAGTTCGCAAGCCCCTACGCGCGCGTGCAGGCCACCGGACTCCGGACCGGCAGGAAGACCTCCCGGTCAGTGGTGGAAGCTCGTGGCCGCCGCCTTGTCGTGGGTCAGCGGATGCGACTGCCGGCGCAGTTCCGGCAGGAGGCGGGCCAGGTCGTCCAGGAACAGGTCGGCCAGATCGTGGGAGAAGCCGTTGCGGCACACGATCCGCAGCGCGGCCAGGTCCTCCCGGTTCGCCGGGAAGGTGTACGCCGGCACCAGCCAGCCGTGCTCGCGCAGCCGCCGGGAGACGTCGAAGACGTCGTACGCCGTCACGTCCGGGGCGGTGGTGAAGGCGAAGACCGGCAGCTGGTCGCCCCGGGTCAGCAGCCGGAAGTCGCCGAGGGCCTCGATCCGCCCGGCGAGCGAGGTCGCCACGTCCCGCGTGGACTGCTGCACCGCGCGGTATCCCTCGCGGCCCAGGCGCAGGAAGGTGTAGTACTGCGCGACCACCTGGGCGCCGGGGCGGGAGAAGTTCAGGGCGAAGGTCGGCATCTCGCCGCCCAGGTAGTTGACGCGGAAGACCAGTTCCTCGGGCAGTGCCTCGTTGTCCCGCCACAGTGCCCAGCCGACCCCCGGGTACACCAGTCCGTACTTGTGCCCCGAGGTGTTGATCGAGGCCACGCGCGGCAGCCGGAAGTCCCACACGAGGTCCGGATCCAGGAAGGGCGCCACCATGCCGCCGGACGCGCCGTCCACGTGCACCGGGATGTCGAACCCGGTGCGCTCCTGCAGGGCGTCCAGGGCGGCGCACAGGTCGGCGATCGGCTCGTAGGAGCCGTCGAAGGTCGAGCCGAGGATGCCGACGACCCCGATGGTGTTCTCGTCGCACAGCTCCACGGCGGCCTGCGGGTCCAGATGGAAGCGGTCGCCCTCCATGGGCACCTGCCGGGCCTCCACCTCCCAGAAGTTGCAGAACTTCTCCCAGCACACCTGCACATTGACGCCCATGACCAGGTTGGGGCGGGCGCCCGGACGGCGGTCGGCATTGCGCATGCTCCAGCGCCGCTTGAGCGCCATCCCGGCGAGCATGCACGCCTCGCTGGAACCGGTCGTCGAACAGCCCACCGCGGCCGCCGGATCCGGCGCGTTCCACAGGTCGGCGAGCATCGCCACGCAGCGCCGCTCCAGTTCGGCGGTGCGCGGGTACTCGTCCTTGTCGATCATGTTCTTGTCCCGGCACTCCGCCATCAACACCCCGGCCTGCGGCTCCATCCAGGTGGTGACGAACGTGGCCAGGTTCAACCGGGAGTTGCCGTCCAGCATCAACTCGTCGTGCACCAGCTGGTACGCCGTGGACGGGGGCATCGGCGCGTCCGGGAGCCGGTGCGTGGGCGGTGCCTCGGTCATGCCGCCGACCGGATCGGCCTCCCCGAAGAAGGGGTTGACGGACACCGTCCGTTCGTCGTGCTTCGCGGGGCCTTTGTGCAGGGCCATGAACTGCCTCCAGGGTTCCAGTAAGGGTGGTCGGCGGACCGGGCGCCGTCCTCGCCCAGCTGCATCTGCTCACGCCCCGTCACCGGCAGCCGGGCGGGCGGCGACGCGATGCCCGGCGGGGCGGGCACGCCGGGCGAGACGACCGGTACGGCGGCGGTGAACGGGCTCACCCAGCCCTGCCGGGTGACAGCCAGGAGCATGCCCAGGACGGCCTTTGCCACGCCCACCGCCGGATGCACGGCCGCAACGAGCACGTGGGCGCACGGCACCAGGGCCGTACCGGCGAAGGCCCCCGGGGGATACGGCCCCCACGGGAGCCCGAGGACGCGGCCCAGGGCACGTGCCGGAGCTTCTCCGCCGCCGCGCTGGCCCCGACGAAGACCGGGCTCGCCGCCACGCCCACCGCCACACCGGCAAGGATGAACGGCAGCAGTGCCCGAACCGGCGCCGATGGAGGCGTTCGGGGGCGCCTGCGACGCGTCGGTGTCCTGGGCCACCGGCTCACCATAAACGGACAAAATGCCCACAGCGTCCCGAACATGCTCAACAGAAACCGGCTTGCACCTCACGCCGCGTGAGGCCTCAGCGTGGAGGACGTACCGACCGAAGGAGCGGAAAGTGAGCCACCCCGAGGGACAGGGCTACTCCGTGGGGCAGGTCGCGGGGTTCGCCGGAGTCACGGTGCGCGCCCTGCACCACTACGACGAGATCGGCCTGCTCGTGCCCAGCGAGCGCACGTACGCCGGCCACCGGCGCTACACCGACGCCGACCTCGACCGGCTCCAGCAGATCCTGTTCTACCGGGAGCTCGGCTTCCCGCTCGACGAGGTCGCGGTCCTGCTCGACGACCCGGACGCGGACCCCCGCGCACACCTGCGCCGCCAGCACGAACTGCTGACCGCCCGGATCGAGAAGCTCAGGAAGATGGCCGCGGCCGTGGAGCACGCCATGGAGGCACGCAAGATGGGCATCAACCTCACGCCGGAGGAGCGGTTCGAGGTCTTCGGGGACAAGGACCCCTTCAACGAGGAGTACGCCGAGGAGGCGGAGCAGCGCTGGGGGAAGACGGAGGCATGGGCCGAGTCCCGGCGCCGCGCGGCCCGCTACACCAAGGAGGACTGGAAGCGGATCAAGGCCGAGGTCGACGACTGGAGCGAGCGCTACGCCGCCCTGGTGGCCGCCGGGGAGGAGCCGTCCGGCGAGACGGCCATGGACCTGGCCGAGGAACACCGGCAGCACATGAACCGGTGGTTCTTCGAGGTCCCCTACGAGATGCACCGGTGCTTCGCGGAGATGTACGTCTCCGACGAGCGCTTCAAGGCGTACTACGACTCCATGCGCCCCGGCCTCGCCGAGCACCTGCGCGCCGCGATCCTCGCCAACGCCGACCGGCACACCTCCTGACCGGTCCCGGCCCGGGAGGGTACGGGGGTCACTCCCGGGCCAGGACCACCGCCGTGCCGTAGGCGCACACCTCGGTGCCCACGTCCGCGGCCTCGGTCACGTCGAACCGGAACGCGAGCACCGCGTCGGCGCCACGCGCGCGTGCCTGCTCGACCAGCCGCTCCATGGCCTGGTTTCGGGTCTGCACCAGCGTCTTGGTGAGCCCCTTGAGCTCGCCGCCGATCATCGACTTCAGGCCCGCGCCGATCTGGCTGCCGAGGTGCCGGGAGCGCACGGTGAGCCCGAAGACCTCGCCGATCACCTCCTGCACCCGGTATCCGGGCACGTCGTTCGTCGGCACGACCAGCACGTCGGGCTGGGGCCCCTGGCCGCCGCCGTAGTCATCGAGTCCCATGCGTCACAGCTTTCTCCCACTGATCGCACAGCGCATCCTGGAGTCACCCGTGGAACCCGGGGCGGTCACCGCACGTTGATAGCTTTGTACGGCCTTTCATCGAGACCAGCCGCCGTAGCCGCCTTCACCCCTTCAGGAGCCCGGACCCGTGATGACACTCGCCCTCGGCCCGAGCTGGCTGGATCCCAATCGTCTGCTCGACACCTACGGCATCTGGGGCCTGCTGCTCGTCGTCTTCGCCGAGTCCGGTCTGCTCATCGGCTTCTTCCTGCCGGGTGACTCGCTGCTGTTCACCTGCGGTCTGCTGATCACCTCGCACCAGCTGGACTTCCCGCTGTGGGGCGCGATCGGCCTGATCTGCCTCGCGGCCGTCCTCGGTGACCAGGCGGGCTACATGTTCGGCAAGAAGGTCGGCCCGTCCCTGTTCAACCGCCGGGACTCCCGCCTGTTCAAGCAGGAGAACGTCACCAAGGCGCACGAGTTCTTCGAGAAGTACGGCCCGAAGTCCCTGGTCCTGGCCCGCTTCGTGCCCGTGGTCCGCACGTTCACGCCGATCATCGCCGGCGTGAGCGGCATGCGGTACCGCTCGTTCCTGGTCTTCAACGTCATCGGCGGCACCCTGTGGGGCGCGGGCGTCACCCTGCTCGGCTCCTGGCTGGGCAACATCGACTTCGTCAAGAACAACATCGAGGCGATCCTCATCCTGATCGTCCTGGTCTCCGTGGTCCCGATCGCGATCGAGTTCCTGCGGGTCCGTGGCAAGGAGAAGGCGGCTCAGCGGCAGGCCCCGCAGCCGGCGCCGGAGACGTCCCGCCCGGCACCGCGGGCCACGGACCACGCGACGACCCAGTTGCGCCGTATCGAGCCGGACCAGCCGTACGACGGGCACTACGGCGACCCGTACGGCGGGCAGGAGTACCCGCACCAGCCGTACCAGCAGCCCCAGCAGCAGCCCCAGCAGCAGGACTGGAACCAGCAGGACCAGTACTGGAACCAGGGCTACGACCACCAGCAGTACCCGCAGCCGCAGTACGGCCAGGACCGGTATCCGTACGACTACGAGCAGGGCGGCTACCGGGCCCCGTAGGGGCTGAGGGCGCCCAGTGGCCCCAACGGGCGACGTCCGCCCCGGCGCGACGCCGGCGCGCTTCCCCACTGCCTCGAGGGCGTGGGAGGTGCCCCCACTCGCCGCACCGGCCGAAAGCCCGAGTACGTCCAGCACGAGGGCCTCCGGCCGGCATGTCGGCAGCACGCACCGGACGCCGCTCCGTGACGGGCAGACGTTGCCTGCCGGGGCACTAGAAACCCCTGGTCCGCTTGGCGGCCCGGCGCTTGCCGGGGGACCCGACCCGCAGGAACAGCCGGAAGGTCTCCGAGCCCAGGTTGACCCCGATGGCGATCGCCATGGCCAGGGACGCCGCGTTGGCCAGCGACACCAGCCCCTTGTCCACCTGGTTCTGGGCCATGTTCAGCAGCCCGAAATAGGTCGCGGAGCCGGGCAGCAGCGGACCGATCGCCGCCGTCGTGTAGGGCAGCGCGGAAGCGAACCGGTACCGGGACAGCAGCTGCCCGAACAGCCCCACCAGGCCCGCCGCCACAGCGGTCGACGCCACCGGCGAGATGTCGGCGACGTAGTGCATCGCGCCGTACACCGTCCACGCCACGCCTCCATTGAGCGTCACCCACAGCACGGTCGACCGCTCCTGCTGGAGCAGCACCGCGAAGGTCAGCGACAGCAGCATGGACGCGGCGATCTGGATCAGCGGCCGTTCGTTGATGACGAGCGACGCGTCCGGGTTGAGCTTGCCGCCGACCTTCACGCCGAAGTACAGGACGACCAGCACGCCGGCGACGATGCCCACGAAGAAGTACAGGACCTCCAGCAGACGGGCGGACGCGGTGATGTAGAAGCCGGTCAGGCCGTCCTGGACGCCCGCCACCAGCGCCCGCCCCGGCAGCAGCGCGAACAGTCCACCGGTGATGACGGCGGACGCCTTCACATCGACGTGCGCCAGCGAGAACGCCACCCCGATCGCCGCGGGCGGCATCGCGGCGACCGTGAACTGGTAGAACTCCGGCAGCCCACGCCCCGCGCACAGCCAGGCCAGCCGGTCGCCGAGCATCGCGCCGATCGCCGCCGCGACGAACACGATCAGATCACCGCCGACGAGCATGGAGGCCGCACCGGCCAGCAGCCCGCTCGCCAGGGTCAGCGCCCAGCCGGGGTAGGGGTGCCGGTTGCGACGGATCTCCGCCAGCCGCCGGTAGGCCTCCTCGAGGGAGACATGGGTCTCCGGGTCGGTCAGGTCGTCCACCAGCCGGAACACGGCCGCGAGGCGCGTGTAGTCGGTGCCGCGCCGCCGTACCGTCCGCGAGGCCGTCACCGGGTCGTCCACCAGCGACGGCTGGTGCGAGATCGACAGCAGGGTGAAGGTGACGTTCGGCTCGCAGCGGTCCAGCCCGTAGGAACGGCACACCGCGAACATCGCGGCCTCCACGTCCTCCGCGCCCTCACCGCCGGCCAGCAGCAGTTCCCCGATACGCAGGGTCAGGTCGAGCACGCGCGGGACCGCCGGGCCCTCCTCCTCGGCGCGCTGCACCGGCTCCGGTGCCGGCCGCTCGGCCACCGGCAGGCGCAGCATCGTACGCATCCGGTCCTGCCAGGGCGCGTCCTTGACCAGGCTGACCAGCGGCACCCCGGCGGCCGGGGTGAAGGCGGGCGGGGCCTCCCTGGCGCTGTAGGTGCGCGGCGGGCTGAACGCCGACCCCTCCGGCTCGGCACTCGGCGGCTGAGGCGTCTCCAGGCCCTCGGGCAGGGCGAACTCGGATGTCGTCTCCGGCTCACCGCCGCTCTCGGGAACCTCGATGCCCCGGGGAACGGCGAACTCGGACGTGATCTCCGGGTCGTACCGCGCCTCGTCCGACCGCGGCTTGCGTTCCTCCGCCTCCGTCACCTCGCACCGCTTCCTGAACGACACCTTCCGTACGGCTCAGTATGCGCACACGGGCCTGGGCGGCCGGCACGCGTGCGCGGACGCGGACGGGCCGCACGCGCACGCGTGCGGCCCGTCCGGGAGAACAGCGGCTGCTCAGTGACCGCCCTGCTCCTTGAAGCGCTTGTACGACCGCTCGATCTCCGCCTCGGCGTCCGTGCGGCCCACCCAGTTGGCGCCCTCGACCGACTTGCCGGGCTCCAGGTCCTTGTACACCTCGAAGAAGTGCTGGATCTCCAGGCGGTCGAACTCCGACACGTGGTGGATGTCGCGCAGGTGCTCCACGCGCGGGTCGGTGGCCGGCACGCACAGCAGCTTGTCGTCGCCGCCCGCCTCGTCCGTCATGCGGAACATGCCGATCGCGCGGCAGCGGATGAGGCAGCCCGGGAAGGTCGGCTCGTCCAGGATGACCAGCGCGTCCAGCGGGTCGCCGTCCTCGCCGAGGGTGTTCTCGACGAAGCCGTAGTCGGTCGGGTAGGCGGTCGAGGTGAAGAGACGACGGTCCAGGCGGATCCGACCGGTCTCGTGGTCCACCTCGTACTTGTTGCGCGAACCCTTCGGGATCTCGATCGTGACGTCGAACTCCACCGGTGGCTCCTCCATGATCAGCACATAGTTCTGGTGGTTAAGTGTCCCTCACGCAGGTGTGTGATCGCGAAAGGGGCTGGTGGTCGTGCCAGAGCTGAGGCCGTGGCGGGCCGCGAGACCGCAGGTGGAGCGGATCGCGAACGCCGTACGACCGCGTCTGGCGCGGGCCGGTGCGGCCGCCGGGCCGCGGGTCGCGCGGCTGGCGCGGGCCCTGCGGCCCCGGACCCCGCGGCTCCCGCGTGCGGGAGCCGTCAGGACCTGGCAGTACACGGCGGGCGCCGCCACCGCCGGCCTGGCGCTCGCCGCCGGTGTGGTGACCGCGGCAGGACCCTGGGACGCCAACGGTCAGCGTACGGCCGAGCGGGACCGGGCGGTCGCTCTGGAGCGATCGGGTGGCGCAGATCACGGCGACTCCGGTCCGGCGCTCGGCGCGGCCCGGCCCGCGCCGAGCGCCGGACCCGTCCTGGTGGGCCTGGACGGCCCGGTGGCGGCCGTCGGCACCGAGAAGGCCGGGCCTGGCGGAAAGCCCCTCTCCGACGTCCTGAAGCCGCTGCTGGGCGCCGCCGCCCTGGGCGGCACCCGCGCGGCGGCCGTGGTCGACGTGGCCACCGGCCGGCGCCTGTACGGCACCGACGCCGACGAGGGCCTCACCCCCGCCTCCACCACCAAGATCGCCACAGCCGTCGCCGCCCTGTCCGCGCTCGGCCCCGACCACCGCTTCACCACCCGCGCCGCCCTGGAACCCGGCACCGGCGAACTCGTCCTGGTCGGCGGTGGCGACCCCACCCTCACCGCCCGTGGTGAGAGCGACGGCTGGGCCAGCCTGCGCGACCTCGCGGCGAACACCGTGCAGGCCCTGCACAAGCGCGGCATCCGCAAGGTCACGCTCTCCTACGACACGACCCTGTACTCCGGCCCCGAACTGCACCCCATCGGCGTCAACGACAACCTCGCGCCGGTCAGCGCCCTGATCGCCGACGAGGGCCGCACCGACGGCTCCAGCAGCGGCCCGGCGCCCCGCGTGAGCGACCCCGCGAAGGACGCGGCGACCAGGTTCGCGGTCTTCCTGAAGGAGGCCGGCATCACCACCACGCCCCCCGGCCCCTCCAAGGCGAGCACGCGCGCGCAGAACCTCGCCACGGTCTCCTCGCCCCCGCTGTCCGACATCGTCGAGCGCATGCTGACCAACAGTGACAACGACATCGCCGAGGCTCTCGCCCGGCAGACCGCCCTCACCAGCGGGCAGCCCGGCAGCTTCGCCGGCGGCGCCAAGGCGATCTCGGCACGGCTGACCAAGCTGGGCCTGCCGATGGCCGGCGCCTCCTTCCACGACGGCAGCGGCCTCGACCGCGACGACCGGCTCACCGCCGACCTCCTGACCGCCCTCCTGGTCACCGCCGGCGACCCCCACCGCCCCGGCCTGCGCCCCGTCCTCACCGGCCTGCCCGTCGCGGGCTTCACCGGCACGCTGGCCGACCGCTACACCGACAGCGCGGCAGGCGTCGTACGCGCCAAGACCGGCACGCTGACGGGCGTGAACACCCTCGCCGGCACCGTCGTCGACGCCGACGGCCGCCTCCTCGCCTTCGCCTTCATGGCCTCCGGCACGACCGACCCCCTGGCGGCCGAGTCGGCCCTGGACAGAACGGCGACGGCCCTGGCGGGCTGCGGCTGCCGCTGACCGTCCCGGGGCGCGCGGGTCTCCCGGGGCGGGCCGCACCGCCGCGCCCCGGGGCCCGCCCCCTCTGCCGACCTCACACGGACTGCCCCAAGTGGGGACGTTCCCGTACGGTTGGCAGCATGACTGGCTTCGGTGGCACCGCATCTCCCGGGATGGTCGACTGGAACCTCGCGGTGGCGACCGCGACACGGCTCGTACGCCCGGGCCCCGACGTCAGCCGCGACGAGGCCCGCGCCGTCGTCGCGGAGTTGCGCCGGCACGCGAAGGCCTCGGAGGAACACGTCCGGGGCTTCACTCGTATGGGCACCGACGAGGTCCACGACACCCCTGTCCTGGTGGTCGACCGGCCCGGCTGGGTCCGCGCCAACGTCGCCGGCTTCCGCGAGATCCTCAGGCCGCTTCTGGAGAAGATGCAGGAACGTCGGGGCGGCAGCCCCGCCGGCGCGGTCCTCGGCACCGTCGGCGGCAAGGTCACCGGCGTCGAACTCGGCATGCTGCTGTCGTTCCTGTCCTCCCGCGTCCTCGGCCAGTACGAGACGTTCGCCCCGGCGAGCCGCGACCTGCCGGCCGGCGAGAACGGCGGCGGCCGCCTGCTGCTCGTCGCACCGAACATCGTGCACGTCGAGCGTGAACTCGACGTCGAACCGCACGACTTCCGTCTGTGGGTGTGCCTGCACGAGGAGACCCACCGCACCCAGTTCACGGCCGTGCCCTGGCTGCGCGACCACCTGGAGGGCGAAATCCAGTCGTTCTTGGCGGAGACCGACGTCGACCCGATGACCTTCCTGGAGCGCATCAGGGAAGCAGCCCAGTCCCTCGCCGGGGGCCGCCCGGAGGGTGAGGACGAGGACGCCGGCCGTTCCTTCGTGGAGCTGGTGCAGACCCCCGTCCAGCGCGAGATCCTGGGCCGCCTCACCGCGGTGATGTCCCTGTTGGAGGGCCACGCCGACCATGTGATGGACGGCGTCGGCCCCAGCGTGGTGCCGACCGTCGCGGAGATCCGCGAGAAGTTCCAGCAGCGCCGCGCCAAGGGCGCTTCCCGCCTCGACATCGCCCTGCGCAAGCTGCTGGGTCTGGATGCCAAACTGAGGCAGTACCGAGACGGGGAGCGGTTCGTACGGGCCGTCGTCGAACAGGTCGGCGTCGACGGCTTCAACCGCGTGTGGACCTCGCCCAACACCCTGCCCACGAAGGCGGAGATCGCCGAACCGGCGGACTGGGTCGCCCGGGTGCACCGCAGGGCCGAGCCGTGAACGGCATGGACACGTCGTGAAATGAATCCGGCCGACGGCAGGCGAACGTCCTTCAATCACCCGTCCGAGGGACCGTGAGCCATTGCGTAGGCGTGCAATGCTCGGGGAACGCCCCGGTTCTGTCACCATCTACACACTCTGAGTGACCGGCCTCGGGCTCACCCCCCGAAAACTTCATGAAGGGAACCGGACATGGGTCCCCATCCTGCGGTCGCGGCGATACGCCTGGCGGTTCGCCGCGTCCTCCATGACATCCTCAACGACCACCAGACCTCCGGCGGGCCCGGACGCCAGGCCCTCGGCGGCCTCGGCGGGCAGTCCTCCGGCCCCGGCAGCCGCCCCGGCGCGCCGGCCCCCAGTGGCCCCGGGCGCCCGACCCCCGGCGGGCCCGGACGACAGGCCACCGGCGAGCACCCGGACCGGACGGCCTTGCGGCACCCCTTCCGGCCCGGTTCCCCGCTCGTGCTCGTCGCCTGCTCCGGCGGAGCCGACTCCATGGCCCTCGCCTCCGCCCTCGCCTTCGAAGCGCGCAAGCTCGGCGTCCGCGCCGGCGGCGTCACCGTCGACCACGGACTCCAGCCCGGCTCCGACCTCCGCGCCGACGAGGTCGCCCTGCGCCTGCGCGAACTCGGCCTCGACCCGGTCGAGGCCGTCGCCGTGACCGTCGGCCGCGACGGCGGGCCCGAAGCCGCCGCCCGCGACGCCCGCTACGCCGCCCTCGACGCTGTGGCCGAACGCCACGGCGCCACCGCGATCCTGCTCGGCCACACCCGCGACGACCAGGCGGAAACCGTCCTGCTCGGCCTCGCCCGCGGCTCCGGCACCCGCTCCCTGTCCGGCATGGCCGCGGTCTCGGGGGCCGACGGCCGTTACCGTCGGCCCTTCCTGGAGCTCGACCGGCAGACCGCCCGCAAGGCCTGCATGGCCCAGTCCCTCCCGGTCTGGGACGATCCTCACAACGCCGACCCCGCCTACACCCGCTCCCGGCTGCGCCACGAGGGCCTGCCCGCCCTCGAGAAGGCCCTCGGCAAGGGGGTCGTGGAGGCGCTCGCCCGCACCGCGCAGCTCTCCCGCGACGACGCCGACGCCCTCGACGCGTGGGCCAGCCAGGCCGAGGCCTCCGTGCGTGACGCCGCTGGTCTGCTGGAGTGCGCCAAGCTCTACGCCCTCCCGTCCGCCGTACGCCGCCGCATCCTGCGCCGCGCCGCCATCGAGGCCGGCGCCCCCGCCGGTTCGCTGTTCGCCCGCCACATCGAGGAAGTCGACCGCCTGATCACCGGGTGGCGCGGCCAGGGAGCCATCAATCTCCCGGGCAGGGTCGTCGCCCAGCGGCAGGGTGGCAGACTGGTGATTCGGCAAGGCTGAGTCCCGGTCCCGCGGAGCGACCCTCCGGCGGCCGGTCCGGGCAGCCGGTGGCCGTGGCCTACGGCCGTAAGTGCGGGACGACCGAAAGTGATGCGGGTGGACGCGAAAGACATGGGTGCCGACCTCCAGCAGGTGCTCATCACCAAGGAAGAGATCGACGCGAAGCTGGCCGAGCTGGCCGCGAAGATCGACGCGGAGTACGCGGGCAAGGACCTGCTCATCGTCGGCGTCCTCAAGGGCGCGGTGATGGTGATGGCGGACCTCGCCCGGGCGCTGTCCACCCCCGTCACCATGGACTGGATGGCCGTCTCCTCGTACGGCGCGGGCACCCAGTCCTCCGGCGTCGTGCGGATCCTCAAGGACCTCGACACCGACATCAAGGGCAAGCACGTCCTGATCGTCGAGGACATCATCGACTCCGGCCTGACCCTGTCCTGGCTGATCAACAACCTCGGCTCGCGTGAGCCCGCCTCCCTGAAGGTGTGCACGCTGCTGCGCAAGCCGGACGCCGCGAAGGTCGCCATCGACGTCGAGTGGGTCGGCTTCGACATCCCGAACGAGTTCGTCGTCGGTTACGGCCTCGACTACGCCGAGAAGTACCGCAACCTGCCGTTCGTGGGTACGCTCGCGCCTCACGTCTACGGCGGCTGAGCCGGACCGGGGCGTGAGCTGAGCCACTCGGCTCAAGCCTTGTAGGACGATCGGGAACCCCGGCGGGTTCCACGCCGTTGAAGGATGCAGAGACGGCCCCCGGCCCTCGAAGCGGACTTCGTGCGGCTTCGGACCACCACGCTGGGGTACCGTCAGAAGAACTGTCTTATCAAACTCACTATGGCAGGAGGGACGGGGCGGCACCGCTCCGTATGGATGGACGTGAAGCGATACTTCCGTGGGCCGGTCATGTGGATCGTGCTGGCCGTCCTTGCCGTGGTCGTGTTGATGCAGGTCGTCGGCTCGTCCGGCGGCTACAAGACGGTGGACACCGGCCAGGTCGTTGCGGCGATCAATGACAACAGGGTCCAGTCGGCGAAGCTCACCACAGGTGACGAGCAGAGCATCAAGGTCACGCTGAAGGACGGCTACAAGGTCGACGGCAGCTCGAAGATCCAGGCCAGCTACATCGGCGACCAGGGCTCGCAGCTCGCCACCAACCTGCAGACCAGGTACCAGGACAAGCAGATCCCGGACGGCTACACCGTTTCGCCGTCCAAGCAGAACCCGTTCGTCGGCGTTCTGCTCTCCCTGCTGCCCTTCGTCCTGATCGTGGTCGTCTTCCTGTTCCTGATGAACCAGATGCAGGGCGGCGGCTCCCGGGTGATGAACTTCGGGAAGTCCAAGGCCAAGCTCATCACCAAGGACACCCCCAAGACGACGTTCTCCGACGTCGCCGGCTGTGACGAGGCCGTCGAGGAACTCCACGAGATCAAGGAGTTCCTGCAGGAGCCGGCCAAGTTCCAGGCCGTCGGCGCCAAGATCCCCAAGGGTGTGCTGCTCTACGGCCGCCCGGGTACCGGCAAGACGCTGCTCGCCCGTGCCGTGGCCGGCGAGGCGGGCGTCCCCTTCTACTCGATCTCCGGTTCCGACTTCGTCGAGATGTTCGTCGGTGTCGGTGCCTCCCGGGTCCGCGACCTGTTCGAGCAGGCCAAGGCGAACGCCCCGGCGATCGTCTTCGTCGACGAGATCGACGCGGTCGGCCGCCACCGTGGCGCCGGCCTCGGCGGTGGTCACGACGAGCGCGAGCAGACCCTGAACCAGCTGCTCGTCGAGATGGACGGCTTCGACGTCAAGGGCGGCGTGATCCTCATCGCCGCGACCAACCGGCCCGACATCCTCGACCCGGCCCTTCTGCGGCCCGGCCGCTTCGACCGCCAGATCGCGGTCGACCCGCCGGACCTGCAGGGCCGTCTGGAGATCCTCAAGGTCCACCAGAAGGGCAAGCCGGTCGCGCCCGACGTCGATCTGGCCGCCGTCGCCCGCCGTACGCCCGGCATGACCGGTGCCGATCTGGCGAACGTGCTCAACGAGGCCGCGCTGCTGACGGCTCGCGGCGACCAGAAGCTGATCGACAACAGGGCGCTGGACGAGGCGATCGACCGCGTGGTCGCGGGCCCGCAGAAGCGGACCCGGATCATGTCGGACAAGGAGAAGAAGATCACCGCGTACCACGAGGGCGGTCACGCCCTGGTCGCGGCGGCCTCACCGAACTCCGACCCGGTCCACAAGATCACCATTCTGTCCCGTGGCCGCGCCCTCGGCTACACGATGGTGCTGCCGGACGAGGACAAGTACTCGACCACGCGCAACGAGATGCTCGACCAGCTCGCCTACATGCTGGGCGGTCGCGCTGCCGAGGAACTGGTCTTCCACGACCCGACCACCGGCGCCGCGAACGACATCGAGAAGGCCACCAACCTGGCCCGCGCGATGGTCACCCAGTACGGCATGACCGAGCGGCTCGGCGCCATCAAGTTCGGCGGCGACAACAGCGAGCCCTTCCTCGGACGTGAGATGGCTCACCAGCGCGACTACTCGGAAGAGGTCGCCGCGCTGGTCGACGAAGAGGTCAAGAAGCTCATCGAGACCGCTCACAACGAGGCCTGGGAGATCCTGGTCGAGAACCGCGACGTGCTCGACAACCTCGTTCTCCAGCTGCTGGAGAAGGAGACCCTGGGCAAGGAGGAGATCGCCGAGATCTTCGCCCCGGTCGTCAAGCGCCCGCCGCGGCCCGCCTGGACCGGCTCCTCGCGGCGCACCCCGTCCACCCGCCCGCCGGTGCTCTCTCCGAAGGAGCTGGCACTGACCAACGGCGCGAACGGTGCGACGGCCGCGATCAGCACGGCCAAGTCCACGGCCGCGGAGTCCGCCCCGGTGACGGACCAGACTCCGGACGAGCGTCCGGAGAGCTGAGCGCTTTCGGCCAACCGGCCTGGAATGAACGCCGCGCCTCCCAGGTTTTAGCCTGGGGGCGCGGCGTTCGTATGTCCGCATGCACGCGCGTGGCCGCCGCCACGTGACAGAGGTACAGGAACGAGGAAGCACATGACCGACCCCGTGACGCTGGCCGGCGACGGCTGGATCGGCGAGTTCGACGAAAAGCGCGCCGAGAACGCCATTCGCGAACTTCTGATCGCGGTCGGCGAGGACCCCGACCGAGAGGGCCTCAGGGAAACTCCGGCGCGGGTGGCGCGGGCCTATCGTGAGCTTCTTGCGGGGCTGTGGCAGGAGCCCGAGGATGTGCTGACGACCACGTTCGACCTGGGGCACGATGAGATGGTCCTGGTGAAGGACATCGAAATCGTAAGCCTCTGTGAGCACCATCTGCTGCCCTTCCATGGCGTAGCTCACGTGGGTTACATTCCGGCCGAAACCGGCAAAATCACCGGCCTTTCGAAGCTGGCGCGCCTGGTTGAGGTCTTCGCTCGCCGCCCGCAGGTGCAGGAACGACTCACCACGCAGATTGCGGACTCCCTCATGCGTATCCTCGAGGCGCGCGGTGCCATCGTCGTGATCGAGGCGGAGCACATGTGCATGTCGGTGCGGGGCATTCGCAAGCCCGGCGCCAAGACCACCACGTCGGCGGTGCGCGGCCAGCTCCGCGACGCTACGACCCGTGCCGAGGCGATGAGCCTGATACTGGCGAAGTGACCTCCCGTTGCCGGTGGGGCCCGACAGCGTCCCCTGGTCGGTGGCCGGTCACCGACCAAGGGGACCGGGACGGCACACGGCTGCCCGGCATCCGGCACACCGGACACGTGTAGGAACCGGACCGGGAGCGGAACCGGCCGTCACCCCGCCGGTTCCGCTCCCGGGGGGTTCTGGTCCTCGTCCTCGGGGAGCTTGCACACCCGTTCGAGGAACAGGGCCGCCGCTATCACGCCGATACCGGCCAGGACCGAGAACCCGGCGTAGATGGCCTGGTCGCGGCGGGTGGGGATGTCCAGCAGCTCCAGCAGGAAGACGCCCGTGCCGCCGTACATGCCGGCGACGAGGGCGGCGACCAGGGCGCTGGCCTGGCCGAAGACGACCGCGCGAGCGGCCATCAGGGGGTCGACGCCCTTGGCGCCGGGGCGCCGCTCACGCTGGGCCCTCAGCCGGGCGCGCAGCGAGAGCGCCGTCGACAGCAGGACCACCGCGATCAGCGCGAGGACGATGGGGGCGGCCAGGGGGACGCTGGGCAGGGTCCCGATCGAGTTCCAGAGGCGGGCGCCCGCCCAGGACAGGATCCCGGCCACGACGAACACGCCCGCCAGCACCCTGATGCGCAGCTCTCTCACGGTGTCCCTTCAGCTCCCCCGGACCGGTGCGGACCGCGGTCGTACGCGACCTTGTCGTCTGAGTCGTCTTGACCTTAACGACTATTCCGGCAGTCGGAGTTCCAGGTCCGCACGGGGTTCGACGCCCGCACGGGTGACGGCCGACAGCAACTCGGCCACCGGGCCGCGGCCGGGCAGCTGGGCCTGCGGGTCCACGTCGAGCCAGGGCGCGAGCACGAAGGCGCGCTCGTGGGCCCGCGGGTGGGGCAGGGTGAGCTGCGGGTCGTCGGAGGTGACGTCGGCGTAGGCGACGATGTCGACGTCCAGGGTGCGCGGGCCCCAGTGCTCGTCGCGGACCCGTTTGAACGCCTCCTCGATGGCGTGCGCCCGCTCCAGGAGGGAGGCCGGGGGCAGGGTGGTCTTGAGGACCACGACCGCGTTGAAGTACGACGGCTGGCTGCCGGGCGCCACGCCCCAGGGCTCGGTCTCGTACACCGGGGAGACCGCCTTCACACGCACGCCCGGGGTGTCCTCCAGCGCGTCGACGGCGCCCTGGAGGGTCTCCAGGCGGTTGCCGAGGTTGGCGCCGATGGAGATGACGGCCCACTTCGGGTTCTGCAGGGTCGTGTCGGCGGCGTCGACCTTCTCGACGACCGAGGCGGGCACCGGCTGGACGGTCGGGTCGCTGTGACCCTGGAGGAAAGGTCGGGTCATACTCGGCTCCGGGTGATGGTGACGGTCACGTCGTCGAAGGGGACGGTGATCGGGGCGTCCGGCTTGTGGACGCAGACCTCGACCTCCTGTACCCCTTCGTGCTTGAGGCAGGTCCGGGCGATCCGCTCGGCGAGGGTTTCGATGAGGTTCACCGGCTCGCCCTCGACCACGGCCACGACCTCCTCGGCCACGATGCCGTAGTGGACGGTCTTCGCCAGGTCGTCGTCGGCCGCCGCCGGTCGGGTGTCGAGCCCCAGGACGAGGTCCACGATGAAGGTCTGGCCCTCCTCGCGCTCCTTGGGGAACACACCGTGGTGCCCGCGGGCCTTGAGGCCGCGCAGCGCGACACGATCCACGCGAATCACTCCTGCAATCGTCGGGAAGGACCGGCCCGTACCGCGTGCGGGCGGCATACCGGCCCGCCACGAATCTACCTGCGGGCACTGACAAAGCCGGGCCTCGGGACGCGGGCCCGCGCCGGGACCACGAGGGTTCATCCCGCGTTTCCCCGGAGAAACCCGGCGGTGTCATGGGCTGGTAGCGGCTTCTACCCCGGGGTAGGTGATTCGAACCACTTCCTGGTCCCCGTGGTCCGCCGGCCCCTGTGGAGCGTCGACCCGCTCAGGCCAGGGGGCCGTCGTCCGGGTTCACGCCGTCCACCCCGGTCTCCTCGTCCTCGTCGTCGCTCTCCGCGAGGACGGGGGAGGCGTGGTGCGACCAGAGCTTCCAGCCGGAGGGTGTGCGCCGGAACACGTTCGTGGCGACGACGAGCTGGCCGACCAGCGGGCCCAGTTCCGCGCCGTCGTCCGGGGCGGGACCGCCGCTGAGGATGTTCTCGGTGCAGGTCACGAGCGCGGTGTCGCCGGTGACGGAGACGTGCACGTCGGTGAGGAAGAACTGGATGTAGTCGGTGTTGGCCATGATCAGGGCGTACGACCTGAGGACCTCGCCCCGTCCGGTGAGCACCGGCCAGCCGGGGTGCACGCAGGAGATCACCCCGGTGTCCGCCGGGTCGTGGTACTCCTCGTCCACGCCCAGGTCGGCCGGGGTGAGCCAGAGAGAGGACAGCTCCTCGAAGTCGCCGCGTTCCATCGCCTCGTAGAAGGCGGTGTTGGCGGCCTCCACCTGCTCGACATCGGTATGAGGGGCGCTCACCAGGCTCCTTCCGCCCCGAGCTGACCGCTGACACCCGCCGCGCGCCCGCTGCCGCAGATCCCGTGCTCGCGCTCCGCGCGCAGTGCCTGTGCGCCCCGCGCCGGGCCTGCCGTGCGCGCTCCCTCCACGGCGCGTGCGACCCGTACCGCGTCGGCAGTGGCGCGTACCTCGTGCACGCGCACCGCCCAGGCGCCGGAGTGCGCGGCGAGCGCGGAGACGGCGGCCGTGGCGGCGTCGCGTTCCCGGGCCGGGGGCGGCGCACCCTCCGTGCCGGCGAGGACGCGGCCGAGGAACCGCTTGCGGGAGGCGGCCACGAGCAGGGGGTGGCCGAGACCGTGCAGGCGGTCGAGGTGGGCGAGGAGGGCGAGGTCGTGCTCGGTCTCCTTGGAGAAGCCGAGGCCGGGATCGACGACGATGCGGTCGGGGGCGATGCCGCCGGCCAGAACGGCCTCCACGCGCGCGTGCAGTTCGTCCACGACTTCGGCGACGACGTCCTCGTACGCCCCCCTGACATTGCCGCCCTCGAGGAAGCCGCGCCAGTGCATGACGACGAAGGGGGCGCCCGCGTCGGCGACCAGCGGGACCATCGCGGGGTCGGCGAGGCCGCCGCTGACGTCGTTGACGAGGGCCGCGCCGGCCGCGAGGGACTGTTCGGCGACGGACGCGCGCATCGTGTCGACGGAGACCACGACGCCTTCGGAGGCGAGGCCGCGCACGACCGGGATGACACGCCTGAGTTCCTCGGCCTCGTCCACCCGGGTGGCGCCGGGGCGGGTGGACTCACCACCGACGTCGACCAGGTCCGCTCCCTGGGCGACGAGGTACAGGCCGTGCTTGACGGCCGCGGTCGTGTCGAACCAGCGGCCGCCGTCGGAGAAGGAGTCGGGGGTCACGTTGACGACACCCATGACCGCGCACCGGTCCCATGCCGGAAGGCCGGCGACCTGGCCGCGCCCGCTGAGGTTGTTCATGCGTTCAGCGTAGGCCCAGCAGGGCTCCCGCAACGCGCGGCGGCCCGGGCGGACGCCCCTGTGCCGGAGGGGGGTGGGGCGCCCGGCCGGGCCCGTACTCGGCCGCACCGCTCATCTCCGCGGTGCCCCGGTCCGCGTGGCTCAGGCCGCGCGGACGTCCCGTTCCGCCACGGTGTGCGCGCAGGGGCGCTCGGTGGCCCCCCTGCGCCGGCGCAGGAAGCGCGGGAGGGGCAGGGCGAGGTCGACGAAGCCTTCCGCCTGCATGGCGGCGAAGCCGATGCGGGGCAGGTCGGCGCTGTTCCGGTAGACCACGAAGCGGGGCTCCCAGCGCGGCTTGAACTTGGCGTTGAACTTGTACAGCGACTCGATCTGGAACCAGCGCGAGAGGAACACCAGCAGCCCGCGCCAGGCGCGCAGCACCGGACCGGCACCGATCTTCTCGCCGCGGGCCAGGGCGGAGCGGAACATCGCGAAGTTCAGCGAGACGCGGGTGATGCCGAACTTCGACGCGGCCTGGAGGGCGGCGACGATGAGCAGTTCGTTCATACCGGGGTCCGCGCTGCGGTCTCGACGCATCAGGTCCAGCGAGGCGCCGTCCTCGCCCCAGGGCACGAAGTGCAGGATCGCCTTCAGGTCGCCGTACTCGCCGGGCTCGTCGTCCTGCTTGTGCGCGGTGGCGATCAGGCAGTCGCCGTCGGAGGGGTCGCCGATGCGGCCGAGCGCCATGGAGAAGCCGCGCTCGGTGTCGGTGCCGCGCCAGTCCTCCGCCGCCCGCCGGATGCGCTCCAGTTCGGCGTCGCCGACGTCACGGATGCGCCGTACTCGGGTTTCGTAGCCGGCTCGCTCGATGCGTTTGACCATTTGTCGTACGTTGCGCATCGCGCGTCCGGCCAGCGAGAAATCCGCGACGTCCACCACCGCCTCGTCACCCAGTTCCAGGGCGGCCAGGCCGGTCTCGCGGGTCCACACCTCGCCGCCCGTCTCCGAGCAGCCCATGACGGCGGGGGTCCAGGAGTGCGCCTTGGCCTCGTCCATGAAGCGCTCGATCGCGCCGGGCCAGGCCTCCACGTCGCCGATGGGGTCGCCGCTGGCGAGCATCACGCCGGAGACGACGCGGTAGGTGACGGCGGCCTTGCCGCTGGGGGAGAAGACGACGGCCTTGTCACGGCGCAGCGCGAAGTGCCCGAGGGAGTCCCGCCCACCGTGCTTCTCCAGCAGGGCCCGCAGCCGGGACTCGTCCTCCTCGGTGAGGCGGGCTGCCGGGTGCTCGGGGCGGAAGGCGAGGTAGATGGTGGTGGCGGCGGTGATCCAGCCGAGGGCGCCGAGGGAGAAGGCGACGGTCCAGGACGTGTTGCCCTGGTAGTCGACCGGGCCCTCGAAGCCGAACAGGCCGTAGACGACGTGCGTCAGCCGATCGGCCAGGCTGGGGTCGCCGATGGTCCGGTGCGGGTGGACGCTGACGATGATGAGTCCGAGGACGAGAGAGCCGGCGCTCATGAGAATGAAGTTGGCGAGCGCCCGCCACCTGCTGCGCGGGTCGGGCAGAGCCGCGAACTGGTCGCGGTGGAGCAGCAGCGGTACGAGCAGCGCGACGGCGATGAGCATGCCGACGAGCGAGTGCCGGTAGGCGAACTGCGCCGCCGCACCCGCCGGCAGCAGCGCGACCGCGGCCCGCCACGCCCGGCGCTTGCGCCGTTTGAGTCCGTGCGCGAGCAGCAGCAACAGCACGCCGGCGCTCAGCGAGAGCGCGGCCGCGAACGGCCCGAACGAGCCCGGCAGCACCTCCACGAGGGCATGCATACGGCTGTGACGGAAGCGCGGGAACACACCCGCGGCAATGTCCAGGACGCCCACGAGGGCGGCGGCCCTGCCGACGAGCACGGGGACGGCCTCGGGGCGCGGGCCACGAAGTATGCGCCGCGCCCGGCTGGATCGGCTCGGAACCCCGCCCGACATTTCCCCATCTATCCTGACAGACATCGCATCCCGTAGTTCTGCGAGAGACCTTGGACCCGGGCCCGATACGGGCATCCGGCGACATTGCGCCCTCTAGGACGGTGTCTCGGGGAGAGAGGTTCACTCCCCACCGGAAAGTCGGGTCAAAGGCCAAGGAAAGCCCCGGGCAAGCCCGCGCGACGAAGCGCGGACGGCGCCGGGCGGAGAGCGCAGGCAGGTAACAGCCCATGGGTCTGACGAGCAACAAGGTACTGGTGCTGGCGGTAGTCGTGGCCGTCGCACTGTTCCTCGGCACGGTGTGGTGGTGGCCGCGACTGGCCAGGCGGAACTGGCGGGCCGTCAGCGGACGCGTCGGGCTGCTGCTCGGCACCCAGCTGGCGCTCTTCGCCTCGGTCGGCCTCTCGGTCAACCAGGCCTTCGGGTTCTATGCCAGCTGGGCCGACCTGTTCGGCCAGGAGACCGGGCAGGGAGTGGTCGTCGACCACATAGCGGGGGGCGGCGCCGGCAGTCCCGTGCACGTGGTCTCCACGTCCCGGGTCATCGGGGTGAGCAGTGGACTGCCGCAGGTCGACGGGCAGGTCCAGAAGGTCGACATCATCGGCCGTACGACCCACCTGGCCACGCCGGCGTTCGTGTATCTGCCCCCGGAGTACTTCCAGCCGCAGAACGCCACGCGCAAGTTCCCGGTGTCCGTCATCCTCACCGGCTACCCCGGCACGGCCCAGGCGCTGGTGGACAAGCTGCACTATCCGAGTACGGCGCTGCAGCTGGCCAAGGCCGGGAAGATGCAGCCGATGATCCTGGTGATGCTGCGTCCCACCGTGGCGCCGCCACGGGACACCGAGTGCGTGGACGTGCCGGGCGGACCGCAGACCGAGACATTCTTCGCCAAGGACCTGCGCGACTCGGTGATCGCCCACTACCGGGTCGACAAGACGCCCGCCAGCTGGGGCATCGCCGGCGACTCGACCGGTGGTTACTGCGCGCTGAAGATCGCCATGCACAACCCGAAGGCGTACGCGGCGGCCGCCGGCCTGTCGCCGTACTACAAGGCGCCGATCGACCCCACCACCGGAGACCTCTTCCGCGGCAGCACGAATCTGCGGAATCGCGCCAACCTCTTCTGGGCGATCACGCACCTGTCCGCGCCCGAGACGTCGCTGCTCGTCACCAGCAGCAGGGTGGGCGAGCACAACTACAAGGACACGCTCAAGTTCATCAAGAGCGTGCAGAACACCAACGTGACCAGGATTTCGTCGATCATCCTTCCGAGCGGCGGGCACAACTTCAACACCTGGCGGCGCGAGATCCCACCGATGCTGCAGTGGCTGAGCCAGCGGCTGGTCGCGCACTGAAGCGGGTACGTCTGACGCCCCGTGAGCGCGGTGTCGTGGCCGTGTTTTTACGGGGCGGGGGTCCGCGATTCGCCTACGCGCGGTAAGTTTCTGGCCATGCCACGTGGACGCCACCGCCATTCACCACCCCTGCACCGGCTGATGCCTCCGACGGCCATCGCCGGCGTCTCCGTCGTCTGCGCGCTGGGTCCCTGGGTGTTCTCCGAGGCCATGGTGCTGCGCGCACTGGCCGCCGCCGCGGCGGCGACCACGGTCATCGGCGCCGTCGTGATGCGCCGCTGGGACGCGCAGGCGGGCAAGCGGGTCGCCGAGCTCACACGCGCGCGTGCCGGCGACGAATGGCGCTACGAGGAACGGGTCGCCGAACTGGAGACCGACCTGGAGGAGTCGCGCGAGCTGCGCGCCAAGCTGGAGCAGCGGCTGCGCGCCAAGCGCGCGGAGCTGGCCGGCCTGCGCAATGAGCACGCGGCCCTGCTGCGCCGGTACGCCACCGCGGAGACCGAGCGCGCGAGCGCCCTGGAGGGACGCCGGCTGCTGGAGATCGAGACGACCGCGCCCTCGTCCTCGCCGGCGCTGCCGCCCGCGCGCCGCGCCGAGCCGGAGCCGGCCGAGGCGACGGAGGAGGCCATATTGGAGCAGGCCACCACCGAGACCACCGGTGAGATGCCGACGGGCGCCGGGGACGACCCGGTGGCGTACGCGGTGTTCTCGCCCGAGGGCGCCTGGCTCTACCAGCAGGCCCTGACGGCACTGGTCGGCTTCGGCGGCGAGTCGCGCGGCGACGGTGGCACGGACACCACGGAGACGGCCCCGTCCGAGGCCACCGAAGCGGCGGTTTCCGGGGGTACGGCCCCCAAGGCGGCGGGCACCGGGGACGGTGAGCCCGAGGACGGTTCGAGTCCCGTGCCGACGCGCACGGCGGACGGCGTCCGCACGGCCGGCGCGGGTGGGGTGGAAGCAGCCGCCGGTGCCGCGGCCACGGCGGACGGCGCCGGGGACGACGCGACGGACGGCTCCGGTGCCTCCCGGAGCGAGGCCGGTGCGCCGGTCGACCAGGAGGACGAGGCGCAGGGGCAGCCCGGGGCGGCCGACGGGCACGCGCGCGCGGCCGCCGCCTCCGTGGCTCCGGCCGAGTCCGCCAAGGCCGTGGGCCGGCCGCCCGCCGGGCACTTCACGGTGCCGACCGCGGTGGCCGTCGTACCGGCCGCGCCCGCGCGACGCCCGGTGGTCGAGGGCGGTTTCGACTTCTTCGGCACTCAGAAGGGCGCGCCGAAGACCGCCCTGGAGTCGGTGCAGAACGAGGATCTCGCTGACGTCGTCGGCCAGGAGGCACTCGCCGTGCACAAGGCGGAGGCCGAGGCCGGGTTCAAGCACGCCCATGCCCAGCCGGACGGCGCCGGGCAGGTCATCGACCTGACGGCGCACGACGAGACCGAGCAGATCGACGTCCAGGGCCTGCGCAGCGCGGCCTCCTGACCCGGCACCGCGGAGCAAGCAGCGGACCCGAGGCCCCACAGGGGGAGCCGGGCCTCGGGCCGTCCAGCGGTCGGGGCGGGCGTCGCGGCGGCCCGTGCGGGACCGCTCCGCCCGGCCTGCGGAAGCCGCACGGCGGCACCAGGGAGGCTGCCGGCGCGTGCGGCGGAACGCGCAGCAGTTCGCGCGCCGGTGCCTCGCACGCCGTCCCGGCGGTGAAACCCGCCGCGCGCGAGCAGTTCCGGACGCAGGGCGCGGGCCTCCTCCCGCCGAGGAAGGCCACTTCGTCCTTGTCGTCGGTGCCGACGACGTCGATCCGCAGCTTGGCGACGCCCGCCACGCGCGCGAGGAGGGCGCGGGAGACGTCCACGGCCTGGATGGCTTCAGCCGGATGTGTGTGCGGTGCGCCGGAACAACAGGCGGGTGCGGATGCGCAGTTCGGTGTCGGTGACCGCGAAGTGCGTGAGCCGCCACCAGCCGCAGGCCCCACGCGCCGACGGTCGCCGGCACCAGTGCGAGGGCGCCACGCGGGCCCCACGGCCAGGCCCGGACCCAGCCCGGTGGCGAGCGCCAGCCCCTTCGCCCACCCCAGCACCGGCCCAGGCGCATCCGCGGCAGTGCCGGCTCCAGCCCCCGCCGCACCGGCTCGGTCCCCGGTGTCCCGGTCTCCTCCGGGCTCCCCGTTTCCACGGGGCCGGCGTACGTAGGGGAAACTGGGGCCATGACTCCTACGACGGAGACCACGGTCGGGATCGGCGGCGCCGCGGAAAGCACCGACATGGTGCTCAACATCGGGCCCCAGCACCCGTCCACGCACGGGGTGCTGCGGCTCAGGCTGGTGCTGGACGGGGAGCGCATCGTGCGCGCGGAGCCGGTGATCGGCTACATGCACCGCGGCGCCGAGAAGCTCTTCGAGGCGCGCGACTACCGCCAGATCATCGTGCTCGCCAATCGCCACGACTGGCTGTCGGCGTTCTCGAACGAGCTGGGCGTCGTCCTCGCCGTGGAGCGGATGCTCGGCATGGAGGTGCCCGAGCGCGCGGTGTGGACGCGCACGCTGCTGGCCGAGCTGAACCGGGTCCTGAACCACCTGATGTTCCTCGGCTCCTATCCGCTGGAGCTGGGCGGGATCACGCCGGTGTTCTACGCGTTCCGGGAGCGCGAGGTGCTCCAGAACGTCATGGAGGAGATCTCCGGCGGGCGCATGCACTACATGTTCAACCGGGTCGGCGGCCTCAAGGAGGACCTGCCGGCCGGGTGGACCGCACGCGCGCGTGCCGCCGTGGCCGACGTGCGCTCGCGCATGGACGTCTTCGACGACCTGGTCCTCGGCAACGAGATCTTCCGCGGGCGCACGCGCGCAGTGGGGGTGCTGGCGCCGCAGACCGTGCACGCGTACGGCGTCAGCGGGCCCATCGCGCGCGCCTCGGGCGTGGACTTCGACCTGCGCCGCGACGAGCCGTACCTGGCCTACGGCGACCTCCAGGACACCCTGAGGGTCGTCACCCGGGGCGAGGGGGACTGCCTTGCCCGGTTCGAGGTCCTGCTGGAGCAGACGCACAACGCGCTCGACCTCGCGGACGTCTGCCTGGACCGGCTCGCCGAGCTGCCGCCCGGGCCGATCAACCAGCGGCTGCCCAAGGTGCTGAAGGCGCCCGAGGGACACACGTACGCGTGGACCGAGAACCCGCTCGGCATCAACGGCTACTACCTGGTCAGCAAGGGCGAGAAGACGCCGTACCGGCTGAAGCTGCGCTCGGCCTCGTACAACAACATCCAGGCGCTGACCGAGCTGCTGCCGGGGACGCTGGTGGCGGACATGGTGGCGATCCTGGGCTCGATGTTCTTCGTGGTCGGCGACATCGACAAGTAGGGGGGCCGCGGGCTCAGGCGAGCGGGTCCGCGATCCCGACCGGCTGGAGCAGCCAGCCGAAGTCGCCGAGTCCGCCCGGGGCGGTGAGTTCGGCGGCCTCCCCGGCGTTCGCGAGGGCGCGCACGTAGGCCGTGGGATCCGTGGAGGCCAGTGCGAGCGGGGGGCGCGCGCCGGTGATGTCGAGAGCGCGCAGGGCGGCGCGCTGCGTGAGCAGACGCGCGGGGGGCAGGACGCGCGCCGGACCGGAGTGTGTGTCCGCGGATGTGTGCGCCGTGGGAGCCGTCGCGCAGGCGTCCAGGGCGACGTGGGCCGTGATGTCGCACGATCCGTCGGGCACCGGCGCCGTCTCGCGGCCGTCCCGAAAGCCCGTCAGCGTCCCGAACGGGGGGCGCGCGTCGGCGGTGTGCGCGTAGTCCACGGCCACCGCGAGCCCGCGCACCACCCGGTGCACCACCGAGGCCCACGCCACGTCGCGGGGCAGCCCGATCTCCGCGCGCAGCCCTTCCTCGGGCCGCAACGGCCACCACCGGGCGAGCCAGTCCGCGTCCGCGCCGGTCACCGGTTCCCCGAGGCGCTCGCTGCCGTCACCGGCGACGAGCACCAGCCGGGGCAGGCCCGCGGGATCGATCTCGGCGACGTCCACGGGCACGTTGTCCAGCCATTCGTTGGCGAAGAGCAGCCCGGTGACGGCGGCCGGGGGCGTGTCCAGCCAGGTGATGCGTCCGTCGAGACCGGCCGGGCGGTCGGCGCGTTCGACGGCGTACGCACGCGTGCGTACGGCCACGTCCGTCGGCAGGGCCGCCAGCACCCCCGCGACCAGTTCGCCGCGCCCCGCGCCCATGTCGACGAAATCCAGCGCGGCCGGCCGGCCCAGCGCTTCGTCGACCCGGCACAGCAGCCGCGCCACGGCCAGCGCGAACAGCGCGGAGGCGTGCACGGACGTGCGGAAGTGGCCGGCCGGGCCCTCCGGACGGCGGTAGAAGCCACCGGAGCCGTACAGGGCCGCCTCGGCCGCCACGCGCCAGCCGCGCGGCGCGCGCCCCTCGCCGGGGCGCTGTTCCGCTTCCCGCGCCGTCCCATCCGTCACCGCACCAGAGTAGGCGCACAGTTGATCAACGCCTCCACCTTGCGGAGTACACGCGCCGGGCATGGATCGGCCCTCCGGTTGACCCCTGCATGCAGCCGGTTTCCCTACTCTGGGTTACGTGCAGCGCCTCTATGACTTCCTCCGCCGCCACCCGACGTGGGTCGACACCTTCTGGGCCGTCGCCCTGTTCGGGCTGTCCGGCGTGAGCGTGGTCAATCTGAGCGGGGCGCCCGGTCACCACATGACGCTCGTGGCGGGGGTGACCGTGTCGGCCGTCCTGTGCGTCGTCGTCGCGCTGCGCCGCCGTTTCCCGGAGTCGATGCTGCTGCTCGCCCTCGCGGTGGGACTGGTCCAGCTGGTGCTGGACGTCGAGACGACCGCCGCCGACTTCGCGATGCTGGTGATCACCTACACGGTGGCGGCGGTCGGCGCGCGCTGGGCCTCCCGGCTCGCGCTCGTCGTGAGCCTGTGCGCGGCGGCCTTCGCCCAGCTCCGCTGGCCGGCCGAGCACGCCGGCTTCCTCGGCCGGATCGCCATAGTCGCCTTCCAGACGGTGCCCTTCGCGCTCGCCTGGGTGCTCGGCGACTCGATGCGTACCCGGCGCGCCTACTTCGCCCAGCTGGAGGAGCGCGCGGCCCGTCTGGAGAAGGAACGTGAGGCGCAGTCGAAGGTCGCGGTGGCCGCCGAGCGCGCTCGCATAGCGCGCGAGCTGCACGATGTCGTCGCACACAACGTGTCGGTGATGGTGGTGCAGGCCGACGGTGCCGCGTATGTCCTGGACGCCGCCCCCGACCAGGCCAGGAAGGCGCTGGAGACGATCTCCTCCACCGGCCGCCAGGCGCTCGCCGAGATGCGCCGCCTGCTGGGCGTGCTGCGCACCGGGGAGCACCGGGAGAGCGGGGAGTACGTCCCCCAGCCGGACGTCGAGCAGATCGACGACCTCGTCGAGCAGTGCCGAAGCTCCGGCCTCCCGGTCGACTTCAAGGTCGAGGGCACCCCGCGTCCGCTGCCGAGCGGCGTGGAGCTGACCGCCTACCGGATCGTGCAGGAGGCGCTCACCAACACCCGCAAGCACGGCGGGCCGGGCGCGGGCGCGAGCGTGCGGCTGGTCTACTTCGACGACGGGCTCGGCCTGCTCGTCGAGGACGACGGCAAGGGCGCCCCGCACGAGCTGTACGAGGAGGGCGGTGCCGACGGCCGGGGGCACGGCCTGATCGGCATGCGCGAGCGGGTCGGCATGGTGGGCGGCACCCTGGACGCCGGCCCGCGGCCGGGCGGAGGATTCCGCATCAGCGTCCTGCTCCCGCTCAAACCGGCGCACTGACGCAGTCGCACGCCGTCGGTCGACACCTGTCACACCGGTGACACCCGCCGAGAACCCCAGACCGCCCGTCCCGAACGAAAGAGGCCCGATGACGATCCGCGTGATGCTCGTCGACGACCAGGTGCTGCTGCGCACCGGGTTCCGGATGGTGCTCGCCGCCCAGCCGGACATGGAGGTCGTCGCGGAGGCGGGCGACGGCGTCGAGGCCCTGCAGGTGCTGAAGTCCACGCCCGTCGACGTCGTCCTGATGGACGTCCGCATGCCCAAGCTGGACGGCGTGGAGGCCACCCGGCGGATCTGCGCCGAGGCCGACCCGCCGAAGGTGCTGATCCTCACCACCTTCGACCTGGACGAGTACGCCTTCTCCGGGCTGAAGGCAGGTGCCTCCGGATTCATGCTCAAGGACGTGCCGCCCGGTGACCTGCTGGGGGCCATCCGCGCGGTGCACAGCGGCGACGCGGTCGTGGCGCCGTCCACCACCCGGCGCCTGCTGGACCGTTTCGCGCCGATGCTGCCCTCCACCGGCAAGGAGCCGCGGCACAAGGAGCTGGAGCGGCTCACCGACCGTGAGCGCGAGGTCATGGTGCTGGTCGCGCAGGGCCTGTCCAACGGCGAGATCGCGGCCCGGCTGGTCCTGAGCGAGGCCACGGTGAAGACCCACGTGGGCCGCATCCTCACCAAGCTCGGCCTGCGCGACCGGGTCCAGGTCGTGGTGCTGGCCTACGAGACGGGGCTGGTCCGCGCGGGCGGGCACGGCTGAGGACGAACGCCGGGCCTGCCTGTGATCACGGCCTCGGCAGGCGCGTCACGAAGCCTGCGACGGCCGTCCTCACGTCGTCCGCCGTCCACCGGAGGCCCTCGGAGCGTACGGCGACCTCGGTGAAGGACAGCCCGGGGCCGCCGTGGTCCCAGGGGCGGGCGAACAGATACGTCCCTGTCTCCTCGGCCTGGCGTACGGCCGCCTCCGTGAGGACCTCGGGCTCGTACGGCAGCCAGACCTGGAAGTCGTGGGTGTGCGGTTCCCCGGGGTGCACCCGCGCCCACGGGACGCCGGCCGCGGCGAAGCCCTCGCGCAGCGCGGCGGCGACCACGCGCGCGTGCCGCACGTAGTCCGGCAGCCGGGGCAGTTCGCGCTCGAGTCCGGCGAGCGCCGACAGCACCGTGGGGAACTGCTGGAAGACCATGCCGCCGTACCGGTGGCGCCATGTTCTCGCCTCCTCCACCAGCGTCTTCGGACCGGCCAGCGCGGCACCGCCGAAGCCGTCGAGGGACTTGTAGAACGACACGTAGACGCTGTCCGCCAGGTCCGCGATCTCCGCAAGCGGACGGCCGAGACGGACCGTGCTCTCCCACAGGCGCGCGCCGTCGAAGTGCACGACCGCGTCGCGCTCCCGTGCCGCCTCGACGACCTCGGTCAGTTCCTCCCAGGTGGGCAGCACGAAACCGGCGTCCCGCAGCGGCAGTTCGAGCATCAGCGTCCCGAAGGGCTCGCCGAAGTCGCGTATCTCGGCGGCGGTCGGCAGCCGGGGCTCACTGGTCACCCGTACCGGTCGCAACCCGCTGACCTCGCTGAAGGCGTGCCGTTCGTGCACCTCCGGATGGGCCAGGGCGTGCAGGGCCACCGTGCGGTCGCCGGTGCGGCCGGCCCAGCAGCGCAGCGCCACCTGCTGGGCCATCGTGCCGGTCGGGAAGAAGGCGGCCGCCTCCGTGCCGAGCAGGGACGCGACCCGCTCCTCCAGGTCCGCCACGATTCCGTCGCCGTACACGTCCGGGGGCTGGTCCAGGTCGTACACCTCGGGCGCCACCCGGTGGAGGTCCGCCAGCCGCTCGCGGATGGTGCGCCCGGCGCCCGGTCGCGCCAGCACGCGCTCCGCCTTCGCGAAGGCGGCCCGGCGCCGCGCCCGCGTGCCTTCCTCCGGGGACTGCTCCGCCTGCCGCCGTTCCCGCTGCTCTTCGTCCGGTCGCGTCTCATCGGTCATGGGCGGATCATGCCGTGCGCCGGCCCGGACGGACAGCCGGATTTCCCCGCGAGGACGCGTCGCGGCGCCGCACCGCGGGGCCGGTGACGGCGTGGCGTAACCCACAGCCTGTGGACGACCAGTCCGCTCAGGACCGAGATAGCGTTAACATGACGAGAAATCGTCCGGTACCCAGAGCGGACTGGAACGGGAAGGCCGCCGTCGCGTGAGTACAGTCCACCAGCAAGACCTCAAGGACCGCCCCGCGCGGCTCACCGTCGGTGTCGTCGGCGCCGGCCGCGTGGGTCCCGCGCTCGCCGCGTCCCTCCAGCTCGCCGGGCACCACCCGGTGGCCGTCTCCGGTGTCTCCGACGCCTCCCGGCGGCGTGCCGAGGCCATGCTCCCGGACGTGCCGCTGGTGTCGCCCGCCGAGGTTCTCCAGCACGCCGACCTGGTGCTGCTCACCGTTCCCGACGACGTCCTGCCCGGACTCGTCTCCGGGCTCGCCGAAACCGGTGCGGTACGGCCCGGCCAGCTGCTCGTGCACACCTCCGGCCGGTACGGCGCCAAGGTCCTCGACCCCGCCCTGCGCGCGGGCGCGCTGCCGATGGCCCTGCACCCCGCGATGACCTTCACCGGCACCCCGGTGGACGTCCAGCGCCTGGCCGGCTGCTCCTTCGGCGTCACCGCCCCCGAGGAGCTGCGGCTCGCGGCTCAGGCCCTCGTGATCGAGATGGGTGGCGAGCCCGAGTGGATCAGTGAGGAGAAACGCCCGCTGTACCACGCGGCGCTCGCCCTCGGCGCGAACCACCTGGTGACGCTGGTCGCCCAGTCGACGGAGCTGCTGCGCACCGCGGGCGTCGAGGCTCCCGACCGGATGCTCGGCCCGCTGCTCGGCGCCGCCCTCGACAACGCGCTGCGCTCCGGCGACGCGGCGCTCACCGGGCCCGTCGCGCGCGGGGACGCGGGCACGGTCGCCGCGCACATCACCGAGCTGCGGGCGCACGCCCCGCAGACCGTCGCGGGCTATGTCGCGATGGCCCGTGCGACCGCCGACCGAGCGCTCGCGCACGGCCTGCTCAAGCCCGAACTCGCCGAGGACCTGCTCGGCGTGCTGGCCGATGAGGCCGACGGCACGAACGGCCCGGGCACCACCGGCACCGAGGGGAACGACCGATGACCACCGCCCTGCTGAGCACCGCCGACGAGCTGCACGCGCGCGTGCGCAGTGGTCGCCGCGCCGTCGTGATGACCATGGGCGCCCTGCACGAGGGCCACGCCACCCTGATCCGCACCGCGCGCGAGGTCGCCGGACCGGACGGCGAGGTCGTCGTCACCGTCTTCGTCAACCCGCTGCAGTTCGGCGCGGGTGAGGACCTGGACCGTTACCCGCGCACCCTCGACGCCGACCTGAAGATGGCCGAACAGGCCGGAGCGGACGTGGTGTTCGCCCCCTCGGTGGACGAGGTCTACCCCGGCGGCGCCCCTCGGGTCCGGATCAGCGCCGGGCCCATGGGCGAACGCCTGGAGGGCGCCTCGCGGCCCGGCCACTTCGACGGCATGCTCACCGTCGTCGCCAAGCTGCTGCACCTCACCCGCCCCGACGTGGCCCTGTACGGCCAGAAGGACGCCCAGCAGCTGGCCCTGATCCGGCGCATGGTGCGAGACCTGAACTTCGGCGTCGAGATCGTCGCCGTACCGACGGTGCGCGAGGAGGACGGGCTCGCCCTGTCCAGCCGCAACCGTTACCTCTCGCCGGCCGAGCGCGCCACCGCGCTCGCGCTGTCCCGTGCCCTCTTCGCGGGCCGCGACCGGCACGCCGCGCAGGAGGCGCTGCGCGCGCGTGCCCGCGAAGTGCCCTCCACGCAGGCGCGTGCCGAGGCGCTGAGCGCCCTCGGGGAGTCCCGTGCCGCAGCGGACGCGCACGCGGTCGCCACGGCGTCCCCCGGCGGCCCGGCCGCCGTCCGCGCGGCCGCCCGCCAGGTGCTGGACGAGGCCGCACGCTTCGTCCCGCCGCTCGAACTGGACTACCTCGCCCTCGTCGACCCGTCCGACTTCACCGAGATCGGCGACGACTTCACCGGCGAGGCCGTCCTGGCCGTCGCCGCGCGGGTCGGCACGACCCGGCTGATCGACAACCTCCCCCTCACCTTCGGAACCCTCGGAGCCGCCTCGTGACCAGCACAGGCACCAGCACAGGCATACGACTGCACGCGCCCGCGCCCGGGTGGTCCATCGCCGCGGACGTCGTCGTCGTCGGTTCCGGGGTGGCCGGCCTGACCGCGGCCCTGCGCTGCGAGGCCGCGGGCCTGACGACCGTGGTCGTCACCAAGGCCCGCCTGGACGACGGCTCCACACGCTGGGCGCAGGGCGGCATCGCGGCCGCCCTCGGT
This sequence comes from Streptomyces sp. NTD91, assembly GCF_059510455.1. Taxonomy (NCBI): domain Bacteria; kingdom Bacillati; phylum Actinomycetota; class Actinomycetes; order Kitasatosporales; family Streptomycetaceae; genus Streptomyces; species Streptomyces sp. NTD91. The sequence continues at coordinate 39,302 of NZ_JCAJZW010000024.1, read as the reverse complement.
GAGGGCGACACGCCCGAGCAGCACCTGGAGGACACCCTGGTGGCGGGCGCGGGCCTGTGCGACGAGGAGGCCGTACGCCTCCTCGTCACCGAGGGCCCCGACGCCGTCCGGCGGCTGATCTCCACCGGCGCCCACTTCGACACCGACGACGAGGGCGACATCCAGCTCACCCGCGAGGGCGGCCACCACCGGCGTCGGATCGCGCACGCGGGCGGCGACGCGACCGGCGCGGAGGTCTCCCGCGCCCTCGTGGAGGCGGTACGCGCGCGTGGCCTGCACACCATCGAGAACGCGCTCGTCCTGGACCTGCTGACCGACGCCGAGGGCCGTACGGCCGGTGTCACGCTGCACGTGATGGGCGAGGGTCAGCACGACGGCGTGGGCGCCGTGCACGCCCCCGCGGTCGTCCTCGCCACCGGCGGTATGGGCCAGGTGTTCTCCGCGACCACCAACCCCTCGGTGTCCACCGGTGACGGCGTGGCGCTGGCGCTGCGCGCGGGCGCCGAGGTCTCCGACCTGGAGTTCGTGCAGTTCCACCCGACCGTGCTGTTCCTCGGTGCGGAGGCCGAGGGCCAGCAGCCACTGGTCTCCGAGGCGGTGCGCGGCGAGGGCGCCCACCTGGTCGACGCCGACGGCGTGCGCTTCATGGTCGGGCAGCACGAGCTGGCCGAGCTGGCGCCCCGGGACATCGTCGCGAAGGGCATCCTGCGGCGGATGCTGGAGCAGGGCGCAGAGCACATGTACCTCGACGCCCGGCACTTCGGCGCCGAGATGTGGGAGCACCGCTTCCCGACCATCCTGGCCGCCTGCCGCGCCAACGGCATCGACCCGGTCACCGAGCCCATCCCGATCGCCCCGGCCGCCCACTACGCCTCCGGGGGCGTGCGCACCGACGCCCGCGGCCGTACGACCGTGCCCGGCCTGTACGCGTGCGGCGAGGTCGCCTGCACCGGCGTGCACGGCGCCAACCGGCTCGCCTCCAACAGCCTCCTCGAAGGGCTCGTCTACGCCGAGCGGATCGCCGCGGACATCGCGCGGTCCCGGGGGGCGAACGGCCTCCACGCGCGCGTGCCCCAGCCGGTTCCCGAACCCGGGAAGCCCGCCCACCCGCTGCTCGCCCCCGAGACGCGGTTCGCCATCCAGCGGATCATGACCGAGGGCGCCGGCGTGCTGCGCTCCGAGGAGTCCCTCGCCAGGGCCGCCGAACAGCTCCAGCGGCTGCACTCGGACGCCCGCGACGCCCTGGAGGAGAACGGCAAGACCGCCGAGCCCGGCGTCGACACCTGGGAGGCCACCAACCTCCTGTGCGTCGCCCGCGTCCTGGTCGCCGCCGCGCGGCTGCGCGAGGAGACCCGCGGCTGCCACTGGCGCGAGGACCGCGCCGAGCGCGACGACACCCGGTGGCGGCGGCACATCGTCGTACGGCTGAACCCCGACCGGTCGCTGGCCGTGCACACGACCGACACCGCAGACTTCCCCCCGACCCGGTAACACCAGCGCCCAGGAGCAGTGACGAACGTGAGCACCGACGACCTTCCCCTCGCCCCCACCGGCGGCTGCGGTGACGGCTGCGCCTGCGGCGCGGAGGGCGACGAGGAGTACCTGGAGAGCGGGCTCGACCCCGCGCTCGCCGAGCTGCTGACCGCCGCCGGACTCGACCCACTGGAGGTCGAGGACATCGCCAACGTGGCCATCCAGGAGGACCTGGACGGCGGCGTGGACGTGACGACCGTCTCCACCATCCCGGAGGACGCCGTCGCCACCGGCGACTTCACCGCGCGAGAGAGCGGCGTGGTGGCGGGTCTCAGGGTCGCCGAGGCCGTGCTCTCCGTGGTGTGCACGGACGAGTTCGAGGTCGAGCGGCACGTCGAGGACGGCGAGCGGGTCGAGGCCGGGCAGAAGCTGCTGTCGGTCACCACGCGCACGCGTGACCTGCTGACCGCCGAGCGCAGCGCGCTGAACGTCCTGTGCCGCCTGTCCGGCATCGCGACCGCCACGCGCGCGTGGGCGGACGCGCTGGAGGGCACCGGGACGCGCGTGCGGGACACCCGCAAGACGACGCCCGGCCTGCGCTCGCTGGAGAAGTTCGCCGTCCGCTGCGGCGGCGGCGTCAACCACCGCATGTCACTGTCCGACGCGGCACTGGTCAAGGACAACCACGTGATCGCCGCCGGTGGCGTGGCCCAGGCCTTCAAGGCCGTACGGGAGAGCTTCCCGGACGTCCCCATCGAGGTCGAGGTAGACACCCTGCACCAGCTGCGGGAGGTCGTCGAGGCGGGCGCGGACCTGATCCTGCTGGACAACTTCACGCCGGACGAGTGCGCGGAGGCCGTCGGGATCGTGCGCGGCCGGGCCCTGCTGGAGGCCTCCGGCCGGCTCACGCTCGACACCGCGCGCGTGTACGCCGACACGGGCGTGGACTTCCTGGCCGTCGGCGCGCTCACCCACTCGGCGCCGATCCTGGACGTCGGCCTCGACCTGCGCGAGGCGGAGTAACGGTCATGCTCCTCACGATCGACGTCGGCAACACCCACACCGTCCTCGGCCTGTTCGACGGCGAGGACATCGTCGAGCACTGGCGCATCTCCACGGACGCCCGCCGTACCGCGGACGAGCTGGCGGTGCTGCTCCAGGGGCTGATGGGCATGCACCCGCTGCTCGGCGACGAGCTGGGCGACGGCATCGACGGCATCGCGATCTGCGCCACCGTCCCGTCGGTGCTGCACGAGCTGCGCGAGGTCACCCGGCGCTACTACGGCGACGTGCCCGCCGTGCTGGTCGAGCCGGGCGTGAAGACGGGCGTGCCGATCCTCACCGACAACCCCAAGGAGGTCGGCGCGGACCGGATCATCAACGCGGTCGCGGCCGTCGAGCTGTACGGCGGCCCGGCGATCGTCGTCGACTTCGGTACGGCCACCACGTTCGACGCGGTCTCCGCGCGTGGGGAGTACGTCGGCGGGGTCATCGCGCCCGGCATCGAGATCTCCGTCGAGGCGCTCGGCGTGAAGGGCGCGCAGCTGCGGAAGATCGAGGTGGCCCGGCCGCGCAGCGTCATCGGCAAGAACACGGTCGAGGCCATGCAGTCGGGCATCGTGTACGGCTTCGCCGGTCAGGTCGACGGGGTCGTCGGCCGGATGGCGCGGGAGCTGGCCCACGACCCGGACGACGTGCGGGTGATCGCCACGGGCGGGCTCGCGCCGATGGTGCTCGGGGAGTCCTCGGTGATCGACGAGCACCAGCCGTGGCTGACGCTGATCGGGCTGCGGCTGGTGTACGAGCGGAACGTGTCGCGGCTGTGAGGTGGCCGGCGCCCCGGCCTCGGCGGTTCTCGCGTTCCACGCGCGTGTGCCTCGTTCCGGTGGCGTGCGTGGCACGGTGACATGACCCCGGTCGGGGGAACCGGGAGCGACACGCGGCGAAACAATATGCCGCTTTCGTCACTTTTGTCCGATTAGCGGTAGCGTCGCCGCATGCCCACGCCATACGGATCCCGCGGCGGCATGGCGTTCGGCGTGGAGGAGCTGCACGTGCTCCGCCGCGCCCTCGCCCTCGCCCTTCACCCCGGCCAGACGTCCGCCGAGGACGCCCAGGACTGCTTCCGGCTCGCCGAGGCGCTCGACGAGGCGATGCGCGAGGGAGCGAGACTGCGCGCATTCCTGGTGGCCGACCTCGGCAGGTACCGGGCCGCACTGCCGGGCACCGCCACCGGCTACCTCGCCCTCCTGGAGGAGGCGCTGGCGGCCGGGTACCGGCCGACGCCGGACGATCTCGCGGCGCTGCGGGCGCTGCGCGGCAACCCGGTGGCGGCCGCGCTGCTCGACCGCTGCCGGGCGCTGGCCGAGCAGGACGTACGGGCCCGGTTCGCGCAGGGCGCGCGCAAGGTGCCGGCGCCCGCCGTGCCGGCCTCCAGAACGCGCCTGCTGGCCCTTCCGGGCGGCGACGCGGTGCCAGGGGTCCACCGGGCCGCGGAACAGGCGGGAGAGCCGCAGAAACCGGCCCAGAGGCCTCCGCGGAAGCAACCCGCACCCAAACCCGCGCCGACGCCCGGGGAACGGCCCGGCGAGGAGCCCGCGGCGCCGAAGCGGCCCATTCCGACGCCGGGGGAGGTCTTCCCGCGCCGCAAGCCCACGCCTCCCGCTGCCCCCGCCGAGACCCACCAGCTGGCGGCCGGCTGACCGACGCCGGGCACCCGCCTCCGGGCGGGTCCGGGGTTCCCCGCGCCACTTGTGCGGGCATCGTCGGCTCGGGGACCTGGTGGGCCGGTCCTGCCTCGACGGGTGCGGGTGGGCCGGCGGGTTTCGGGCCTCCTTCCTCCGGCCGGCCCGGCGTCCCGCGCGGGGTTTGTGGCCCCCGTACCTTTCGCCCGGTGCGCCGTGGCTACTCTGGTGGGCATGGACTACGTCGCCGCGCTCGTGCCCCCGGTCGTGATGGCCGTGTTCTTCATCGGTGTGGTCAGGGTGATCGTGAAGACCCAGGGCGGAGCCGCCAAGACCAAGGAGGACGCGGCCGTCGACGCCGCCCTCGCCCGCGCCGAGAGCGCGCGGCAGGCCTCCGCCGCCGGCGACGCCTGACCCGCCCGGCGGCCGGGTTCCGGCCCGCGCCCGTTCCCGTCCCGCGAGGCGGCAGCCGAGGCGATCCCTGGGACAGCCACGGCCGGTCGCCCCCTGCGCACACCCGCGTACGGCTCTCGGTGCCCTCGTGCGTCCCGAGCCGTGCGCCCTTTTTGTTCGCATTCCTAGGGTTGGTGCACGTCCGGCACGCCATTGACCGGTTCTCCCACTATTGTTCTGAGTTGTGCCTCGCCCATTGGGAGAACTCGAAGACGCGGTCATGACGCGGGTGTGGAAGTGGAACCGCCCGGTGACCGTTCGAGAAGTCCTGGAAGACCTCCAGCAGGAACGCTCGATCGCGTACACCACCGTGATGACCGTTTTGGACAATCTTCATCAGAAGGGCTGGGTGCGCCGCGAGGCGGAAGGGCGGGCCTATCGATATGAGGCCGTCTCGACGCGAGCCGCGTACGCCGCCGCCCTCATGAACGACGCCTGGTCGCAGAGCGACAACCCGGCCGCCGCTCTCGTCGCCTTCTTCGGGATGATGAGCGAGGAACAGCGCCGGTCCCTCAGGGACGCCGTACGCATCGTTCAGGGACCGGAAATCGCGGATACCATCCCCGATCCCGGCCGGGAGAACCCCGAGCCCGGCGAGGAGAACCCCGACTCGGCGCAGGGCGGCGACGGGCGATAGCGTCCGCCCATGTCTGCAGAGCGTCCCGAAGTCACCGCAAGGGCCCTCACCGTCCGGCGTGCCCGGACCGGCGACGTCCCGGCCGTACGCCGCCTCCTCGACGCCTACGTCCGTGACCGCATCCTGCTCGACAAAGCCACGGTCACGCTTTACGAGGACATCCAGGAGTTCTGGGTCGCGGAACGCGACGACAACGCCGAGGTGGTCGGCTGCGGCGCGCTGCACGTCATGTGGGAGGACCTCGCGGAAGTCCGCACTCTCGCGGTGAAGCCCGGCCTCAAGGGCGCCGGCGTCGGTCATCAGCTGCTGGAGAAGTTGCTTCAGACCGCGCGCTGGCTCGGTGTTCGCCGTGTTTTCTGCCTGACCTTCGAAGTGGACTTCTTCGGGAAGCACGGCTTCGTGGAGATCGGGGAGACACCGGTCGACACCGATGTGTACGCGGAGCTGTTGCGTTCCTATGACGAGGGCGTCGCGGAGTTCCTGGGTCTCGAACGGGTGAAACCGAACACCTTGGGCAACAGCCGGATGCTTCTGCATCTGTGATCGTCATTGCCCCGGTGCCCTATGTCCGAAACGCGCATGTTTCCGGGCGGAGGCGGCCTGTCGGTCCTCTACCGGTCCTCTCCCAGGGGTTTGTGTTTTTCCGGCAAAAGCGGTTTGCTTTCCGACGTACTGCAGTACTGCATATAACAGGGGCGGCGAAACGGCGGACGCCGCTCACCCCCCGGCCCCTCAACGTTATCGATGAAAGGAAATCCGGTGGCACAGAAGGTTCAGGTCCTTCTTGTCGACGACCTCGACGGCGGCGAGGCGGACGAGACCGTGACGTTCGCGCTGGACGGCAAGACGTACGAGATCGACCTCACGACCGCCAACGCGGACAAACTGCGTGGCCTTCTCGACCCCTACGTGAAGGGTGGTCGTCGCACCGGTGGCCGGGCGTCGGGCGGACGTGGAAAGGTCCGTGCCGCTTCCGGTGGCAACCAGGACACCGCGGCGATCCGCGCCTGGGCGAAGCAGAACGGTTACGAGGTCAACGACCGCGGTCGTGTTCCCGCTTCCATTCGCGAGGCCTACGAGAAGGCCAACGGCTGACCCCGCCGGCAGGCGGCCGGCGGCCCGGTGCGCGGGCGCCGCAGCCGGATCCGGTGACACCCCGCTGCCACCGTGTCCAGCAGCCGTACGAGATCGTGGGCGCTCCGACCGCGCCCGACGGCCGGCAGCGCCGGCAGCGAGGCCTCGACCTCCCCTCCAGCCCCAGGGGGCCGCAACCACACGGCGGCCCCCTGCACGGTTTCGGCCCACGGAAGAGCGCCTCCCGGCGGGGCCGGTGCCTCCATCGCCCCGCCTTCGCCCGAGGCCCGCAGGTCGAGGGTCACGCCGCTCCACTCCAGCCAATCCAGCAGGCCCGGCAGTTCCTCCGCGCTGCCCGGGGCCACCAGCAGCCGCATCCGGTCCCCCTGGAGCGCCACCGGAGAGGCCTGCGCGAGATGCCGGAGCGCCGCCGCGCCCGCCTCGGCGGGCACGTCCAGGACGTCGAACCGCACCCCCGTGACCAGCCGCAGCGGCCGTCCGGGCACGGTCGCCCAGCCCAGCTCGTTCTCGTACCAGTGCCGGGCCCGGACCTCCGGGCAGGCCGGAAGACCGCGGGCGTCCGATGCGTCCGGATCGAGAGGGCGACGGGGGTGGGGGACCGTCGAGGCTGTGGGGACCGAGCCGACCATGCCAAGTGCAACCGCCGAACCGTCACGAGGGTTACGCTGGGTACTCAATTGATCGCACACGGTGCCGGAAGCAGGAGCGCGTGGGGGTGCGGGGAGGCGCAAGGTTGTTCGCCCATAGCGGAGGGAACCGGTGCGCGCCGCATGGAGTGTCAGTGGCTGCGGGTAAGACATGCCTAGTGGGAGGGGGCGACGCGCAGGAGAGGCCGTCTCACGTTCGCCATCGGCGTAGTGGCGAGTGGGGTAACTGCCTGGCCTGCGGGAACATCGTCTCGCACCATCGGGTTGGAGCAGATGTCGGCGCACACGGTCAGGAGGCCATCGACGGTGTCGGCAGTTGGAATGAGCGGTCCCCGCTTGCGGGACTAAGCTGCGGAAGGACAGGGAGGGGAAGTTCCCCCCACTGCCTGACCGCTCTGAGGAGCGATTAACGATGTTCGAGAGGTTCACCGACCGCGCGCGGCGGGTTGTCGTCCTGGCTCAGGAAGAAGCCCGGATGCTCAACCACAACTACATCGGCACCGAGCACATCCTCCTGGGTCTCATCCACGAGGGTGAAGGTGTCGCCGCTAAGGCCCTGGAGAGCCTCGGCATTTCGCTCGAGGCGGTCCGCCAGCAGGTGGAGGAGATCATCGGCCAGGGCCAGCAGGCCCCGTCCGGGCACATCCCCTTCACCCCCCGTGCCAAGAAGGTCCTGGAGCTGTCGCTCCGAGAGGCTCTTCAGCTGGGCCACAACTACATCGGCACGGAGCACATCCTGCTCGGCCTGATCCGCGAGGGCGAGGGCGTCGCCGCCCAGGTCCTGGTCAAGCTGGGCGCAGACCTCAACCGGGTGCGGCAGCAGGTCATCCAGCTGCTCTCCGGGTACCAGGGCAAGGAGACCGCCACCGCAGGCGGCCCGGCCGAGGGCACTCCCTCGACCTCCCTCGTCCTGGACCAGTTCGGCCGGAACCTCACCCAGGCCGCCCGTGAGTCCAAGCTCGACCCGGTCATCGGGCGCGAGAAGGAGATCGAGCGGGTCATGCAGGTGCTGTCCCGCCGTACCAAGAACAACCCGGTGCTGATCGGTGAGCCCGGCGTCGGCAAGACCGCCGTCGTCGAGGGCCTCGCCCAGGCCATCGTCAAGGGCGAGGTGCCCGAGACGTTGAAGGACAAGCACCTCTACACGCTGGACCTCGGCGCCCTGGTCGCCGGCTCCCGCTACCGCGGTGACTTCGAGGAGCGCCTGAAGAAGGTGCTCAAGGAGATCCGCACCCGCGGCGACATCATCCTGTTCATCGACGAGCTGCACACGCTGGTCGGTGCGGGTGCCGCCGAGGGCGCCATCGACGCCGCCTCCATCCTGAAGCCGATGCTGGCCCGCGGCGAGCTGCAGACCATCGGTGCGACCACGCTGGACGAGTACCGCAAGCACCTGGAGAAGGACGCGGCCCTGGAGCGCCGCTTCCAGCCCATCCAGGTCGCCGAGCCGTCCCTGCCGCACACGATCGAGATCCTCAAGGGCCTGCGCGACCGCTACGAGGCGCACCACCGCGTCTCCATCACGGACGAGGCCCTGGTCCAGGCGGCCACCCTGGCCGACCGCTACATCTCCGACCGCTTCCTGCCGGACAAGGCGATCGACCTGATCGACGAGGCCGGATCGAGGATGCGCATCCGCCGGATGACCGCTCCGCCGGACCTGCGCGAGTTCGACGAGAAGATCGCCGCCGTCCGCCGGGACAAGGAGTCCGCGATCGACTCGCAGGACTTCGAGAAGGCCGCCTCCCTGCGCGACAAGGAGAAGCAGCTCCTGGCCGCCAAGGCCAAGCGGGAGAAGGAGTGGAAGGCCGGCGACATGGACGTCGTCGCCGAGGTCGACGGCGAGCTGATCGCCGAGGTCCTCGCCACGGCCACCGGCATCCCGGTCTTCAAGCTGACCGAGGAGGAGTCCAGCCGCCTGCTCCGCATGGAGGACGAGCTGCACAAGCGGGTCATCGGCCAGAACGACGCCGTCAAGGCGCTGTCGAAGGCGATCCGCCGTACGCGCGCCGGCCTGAAGGACCCGAAGCGTCCGGGTGGTTCGTTCATCTTCGCCGGCCCGTCCGGTGTCGGTAAGACCGAACTGTCCAAGGCGCTCGCCGAGTTCCTCTTCGGTGACGAGGACGCGCTGATCTCCCTCGACATGTCGGAGTTCAGCGAGAAGCACACGGTCTCGCGTCTCTTCGGTTCGCCCCCCGGCTACGTGGGCTACGAAGAGGGCGGCCAGCTGACCGAGAAGGTGCGCCGCAAGCCGTTCTCCGTCGTCCTGTTCGACGAGGTGGAGAAGGCCCACCCGGACATCTTCAACTCGCTGCTGCAGATCCTGGAGGACGGTCGCCTGACCGACTCCCAGGGCCGGGTCGTGGACTTCAAGAACACGGTCATCATCATGACGACCAACCTCGGCACCCGGGACATCTCCAAGGGCTTCAACCTCGGCTTCGCCGCCGCGGGTGACACGAAGACCAACTACGAGCGCATGAAGAACAAGGTGTCGGACGAGCTCAAGCAGCACTTCCGCCCCGAGTTCCTCAACCGCGTCGACGATGTGGTGGTCTTCCCGCAGCTGACGCAGGAGGACATCCTGCGGATCGTCGACCTGATGATCAGCAAGGTGGACGAGCGCCTGAAGGACCGGGACATGGGCATCGAGCTCTCCCAGTCCGCCAAGGAGTTGCTGGCCAAGAAGGGTTACGACCCGGTGCTGGGTGCCCGGCCGCTGCGCCGTACGATCCAGCGCGAGGTCGAGGACACCCTCTCGGAGAAGATCCTCTTCGGCGAGCTGCGCCCCGGTCACATCGTGGTCGTGGACACCGAGGGCGAGGGCGAGGCCCAGAAGTTCACCTTCCGCGGTGAGGAGAAGTCGGCGCTTCCCGACGTCCCGCCGATCGAGCAGGCGGCCGGCGGTGCCGGTCCGAACCTGAGCAAGGACGCGTAAGTCTCCGGCCGAATCGGCCGAATCGAAAGGGGCCGGTGCCGCACAGCACCGGCCCCTTCTTCGTGCCGGAAAACCGCGGCCTACGACAACTGCCCGTTGTAGTCAGGCAGCTTGAAGGTCTTCTCGGCGTGGCCGCCGGAAAGGTCGGTGGCGCTGTTCCCGATGTTCGCGATGATCGTGTAGCCCTTGTTCTCGATGTCGACGCGCTGGGCGGTCTTGTAGGCGGCGACGCCCCTGAAGAGGTCGAACAGGCCGCGGACGTAGAGGCCGGAGACGTCGTAGCCGTCGTGCTCGAGGTTGTACTCGGTGGGCAGGTAGATGATGCCCGGGCGGGCCGTGACGAAGAACAGCGAGACGCCGTGCTCCTGGGCGTACCGCGCGACGTTCAGGACGGGCTTGTTGGCAGGCTGCGGGTAGCTGAAGCCGAAGTCGGTCTCCAGAGTGGTGTTGTCGATGTCGAAGACGATCGCCTGCCTCTCACCCGGCTCGGCCTCGGCGATGCGCTCCTTCAGGTACGGCAGGGCCTGGTCCATCACCGCCTGGCAGTCCTTCTGCCAGGTGGGGTAGTCGACCTTCCCGGAGGAGGTTCTGGTGGCCGTCGCCGTGTCGTCCGCCGCCTGGGCCGGGGCGGCCAGGGCGGTCAGGGCGGCCACGCAGACGGCGGTCGCGCAGATGCGGAGCGCCCGGGGGCGTCTGGTCATCGGTGGGGGTCCTCTCACGTCCGTACGCGCGTCCGTACGCGTCCTGAAATGTCAGGGGCATGATCTGAGGTGCGGGTGGCGCGAGGGGAACCGTAGGGTTACTGAACGGTAGGTGACCAGAGGCGTGCGTCACATTCTCGTGCCCGCCGGTTCGGGCCGCCGGTGAGCCGCAGGCGCGACATACCTCTCACCGGTCCCGGGCGGGATCCGCGCCCCAGGTGAAGCAGGCCTCGAGGGACGTTCGCGTTCCTGCGCGCCCGGGGCGTGACGTTCTGGCCTACCGCGTGCGGCGGGCGTGCTCGTGCGCCTGTGTCACCAGGTCCATGGCGACCTCGAGTACCGCCTCGCGCTTCTTCTCGGGGTCGCCCTCCAGGTCCTGCATCACGAACATCCCGGCGTGCAGGGTGAACATCGCGCTGACCGAGCGCACCTGGTCGACGAGGTCGGCCTCCGGGTCGATGAGGATGTCGCGCAGGCCGCGCATCCGGTCCTTGAAGGTGTCGCCGATGCGCAGTTCCCGTACCGTCGCCTGGTTCTCCTGCATGAAGCGGAACAGGGGCTCGGCGCCGGCCAGGGCCTCGCTGTAGCGCCGTACGATCTCCTGCTTGGTCTCCAGGCTGTGCGGCTGGCTGCGGCCCCACTCGATCAGGTCCACGATCGGCTCCGTCAGGTCCTCGAAGACGCTGACGATGATCTCTTCCTTGGTCTTGAAGTGGTAGTACAGGGCCGCTTTCGTCACGTCGAGACGCTCGGCGATCTCGCGCAGAGAGGTCTTCTCGTAGCCCTGCTCCGCGAAGAGTTCGAGCGCGACGTCCTGGATGCGCTGGCGGGTGTTGCCGCGGCGCTGCTGCTTGGTGCCGTCCATGGTGACGCCCATCCTCGTACTCCTCGCGCTTCCGCGGAAACTTACTTGACGCCCGGCTAGTTACGGGGCTACCTTCCCAGTGTAATGAACTAGCCGGGCGGCAAGTAAGTAGCCGTGGTAGGGGGAGTGAGAAGAGATGGCGGACACAGCAGAAATCATCACGGAGAGTAAACGGCCCCGAAGTGTGCGCGTCGTCCTGCTCGCGCTCATGATCGCGATGATGCTCGCGATGCTCGACAACATGATCGTGGGTACGGCGATGCCGACGATCGTGGGCGAGCTGGGCGGCCTGGAGCACCTGTCCTGGGTGGTCACCGGCTACACCCTGGCCACCGCCGCCTCCACCCCGATCTGGGGCAAGCTCGGCGACATGTACGGGCGCAAGGGCGCCTTCCTCACCTCGATCGTGATCTTCCTGATCGGCTCCGCGCTCAGCGGCATGGCGCAGAACATGGGCGAGCTGATCGGGTTCCGGGCCATACAGGGCCTGGGGGCCGGCGGCCTGATGGTCGGCGTCATGGCGATCATCGGCGACCTGATCCCGCCGCGGGAGCGCGGCAAGTACACCGGCATGATGGCCGGCGTGATGGCGCTGGCGATGATCGGCGGTCCGCTGGTCGGCGGCACCATCACCGACAACTGGGGCTGGCGCTGGTCCTTCTACATCAACCTGCCGCTGGGCGCCGTCGCCCTGGCTCTGGTCAGCGCCGTGCTGCACCTGCCGAAGAAGCGGGCCGAGGCGCGCATCGACTACTGGGGCGTGCTGCTGCTGACCGTCGGCATCACCTCGATCGTGCTGGTCACCACGTGGGGCGGCACCGAGTACGCCTGGACCTCCGCACGGATCATGGAGCTGATCGGCATCGGCGTCGCCGCGCTGATCGGGTTCGTGTTCTGGCAGACGAGGGCCGCCGAGCCGGTCGTACCGCTGCACATGTTCCGCAGCCGCAACTTCACCCTGATGTCCCTCATCGGATTCATCACCGGCTTCGTGATGTTCGGAGCCACGCTCTACCTCCCGCTGTACCAGCAGTCGGTGCAGGGCGCCTCGGCGACCAACTCCGGTCTGCTGCTCCTGCCGATGCTCGGCGCGATGCTCGTGACCTCGATGGTCGCGGGCCGGGTCACCACCAGCAGCGGCCGCTACAAGATCTTCCCGATCGTCGGTGGCGCGCTGATGATCGCCGGGCTGTATCTGCTGTCGCTGATGGACACGGGGACCACCCGGCTGACCTCCGGCCTCTACATGGCCGTGCTGGGCCTGGGCATGGGCTGCCTGATGCAGATCACCATGCTCGTCGCGCAGAACAGCGTGGAGATGAAGGACATGGGGGTGGCCTCCTCGTCCACCACCTTGTTCCGTACGCTCGGCTCCTCCTTCGGCGTGGCCATCATGGGCGCGCTGTTCAACGACCGCGTCAAGCATGTGATGGCCGAGCGGGCCGGTGCCCTGGGCAAGGGCGTCACCGAGAAGTCGGCGCAGCTGGACGCGAAGAGCCTGGCCAAGCTGCCCGCCGTGGCGCGGGAGGCCTACCAGCACGCGGTGTCCGCCGGTACGCACTCGGCGTTCCTGCTGGGTGCGGGGATCGCGGTGGTCGTGCTCGTCGCGGCGCTGTTCGTCAAGGAGGTGCCGCTGAAGACCGGAGCGCCGAAGCCTTCGGCGGACGGCGGTGACGACGTGGCTCCGATGCAGGTGGTCGAGGCCGTCTGAGCCTCGCCTGAGACGAAGGCCCCGGGATGGTGTCCGCCCCCGGGGTCTTCCCTTTTTGTCTGCATTTTGTCTGCACCGGTGCCGCTCAGCCGTGGGTCCCAGGGAAGGGATGTCAGTGCCCCGTGTCACCATCGGCCGCATGGACAAGCTGCGCCGTATGCGTCTGGCCAAGGACGCCATGGACCGGGACTGGGCCGACCCCGGCCTCTTCTGGACGCGGTGGCGGCCTGTGCCGGATACTCCCGGTTCCACTTCGTGCGCGCCTTCAAGGACGTCTACGGCGAGACGCCGGGCCGGTATCTGACCCACCGGCGGATCGAGCGGGCCGAGGAGATGCTGCGCTGCGCCGACCTCACCGTGACCGAGATCTGCACCCTGGCCGGCTTCAGCAGCCTCGGCACGTTTTCCGCCCGCTTCAAGACCCGGACCGGACTCACCCCGAGCGAGTACCGCGAGCGGCACGGGGGGCGCGGCGCCTCCCTGATACCCGGGTGCTGCAGGAGCCCCAGGAGCGGCCCTACGGCACGGAGGCCCTGTTCCGCGACGACTCCGGCAACTGGTTCTCGTTCACGCAGCGGCGGGAGGGCGGGCTGGACCCGGATCGGGACTGGGCCTGCTGAGTCCCGGACGCGCACCCGCCCGACGGCCCGGGCGCCGGTCAGCGCCCCGTCGCCAGTGACGCTCCGCCCCTGCGTCTGGCCGAGCTGTGCGGGAGTTCACCCACTCGCGCAGGGCAGCGGTGCGAGCGGTGCTGGAACGGGGGCTGGAGCGGGGTGAGTTGGCCGCCGACCGGGACCTCGATCTGCTGGTCGACCAGTTCTACGGGTTCTTCTGGTACCGGTTCCTGCTGGGGCACGCACCGCTGGACGCGGACGCCGCCGAGCGGCTCACGGACTCGTTGCTTCGGTGAGCGCCGCCCAAAGGGCCGGCCTGCGGGCGGCTCCCGACGTCAGGCCGTGCCTCCTGACAGCGGCAGCATCGGATAGCTCCCCGTCGCCGTGGGAGAGTGCTCCGGGAGCCACAGCACCGCCACCGCGCCCTCCGCCGGAACACCGGGCGGCGCCCCGGCCGGGCGCACGTTGCGGAAGGTCAGGCGGGCGCCCAGGACGCGGGCCTGGCCCGCCGCGATGGTCAGGCCCAGTCCGTGGCCCGTACCGGCGCGGTCCTTGCTGCCGGTGCGGAAGCGGCTCGGGCCCTCGGCGAGCAGTTCCTCGGGGAAGCCGGGACCGTGGTCGCGGACCCGGATCACCCGGCCCTCGACGGTCACCTCGATCGGCGGCCTGCCGTGCCGGGCGGCGTTGGCGAGCAGGTTGAACAGCACCCGCTCCAGCCGGCGCGGGTCGGTGGTGACCTCCGACTCGTGCACCACCCGTACGACGATGTCCGGGTCCTTGGCCGCCACCCGGCGGGCCACGAAGTCGCCCAGCATGATGTCCTGCAGCTCGGCCCGCTCCGAGGCGCCGTCCAGGCGGGCCACCTCCAGGACGTCCTCGACCAGTGTGCGCATGGCCTTCGCCCGGTCCAGGACGAGTTCGGTCGGGCGGCCCGGAGGCAGCAGTTCGGCGGCCGTGAGCAGGCCCGTCACCGGGGTGCGCAGCTCGTGCGCGATGTCGGCGGTGACCCGCCGCTCGGCCTCCAGGCGCTGCCGCAGCGCGTCCGCCATGGCGTCCACCGCGCGCGCGAGATCGTCGGTCTCGTCCCGTACGACCCCGCCTATGGCCTCGCGCACCCGGACGTCGGTCTCGCCCCTGGCGACCCGGTTCGCGGCGGCCGCAGCCTTGCGCAGTCGCCGGGACAGCTGCCCGCCGATCAGCACACCGAGGGCGCTGCCGCAGAACACGACCGCGACGGAGCCGATGACCAGCGCCTGGTCGAGGTCCTTCATCACGTCGGTGGAACGGTCCGGCATATGGCTGTGCAGGGACAGCACGTGCCCGTCCTTGGTCGGCACGGCCGCCCAGATGTCCGGCACGCCGTCACGGTCGATGACGTCACTGGCCTTGCGGCCCTCCTCGACCTTCTCGCGCAGCGCGTCCGGCAGTTCGGGGTCGTCGACCTTGATGTTGGGGAAGTTCGGCCGCCGGCTCAGCTCGTAGTTGCGCTGCGCGACCTGGACGCGCTGGTTGGCCAGGTCGCGCGCGTTGTCGAGCATCGAGACCCGGGCCGCGTTGTGCACGACCAGGCTGAGAGCTATCGCCACCAGGCCCGCCACCAGCGCGATCGCCGCACTGAGCTTCCATCTGAGCCCCGTGTGCAGGCCCGCTCGCTCCATACGCCGGACCGGATACCCAAGGATCCCCCGCATGCCGCCGCTCCGCTCAGGCCTTCAGCTTGTAGCCGAAGCCGCGGACCGTCTCGATCCGGTCCTGGCCGATCTTCTGGCGCAGCCGCTGCACATGCACGTCGACGACCCGGGTGTCCCCGCCCCAGCCGTAGTCCCACACCCGTTCCAGCAGCTTGTCGCGGGAGAGCACGGTGCCCGGCGCGGAGGAGAACTCCAGCAGCAGCCGCATCTCGGTGGGCGTCAGCGCGACCGGCTGCCCGGCCCTGCGCACCTCCATGCCCTCGGTGTCGACCTCCAGGTCCCCGAAGGTGAGCACGCCACCGGTCACCGTGTCCTCCGCGGGCTCGCTCCGGTCGCTGCCGCCGGCGTGTCCGAAGCGGCGCAGCACCGCCCGGATCCGCGCGACCAGCACGGCGCCGTCGAACGGCTTGGTCACGTAGTCGTCGGCGCCCGCCTCCAGGCCGAGGACGACGTCGATGGAGTCGGCGCGCGCCGACAGCATGATCACTGGCACGGTGGACTCGTCCCGGATACGACGGCACAGGCTGACGCCGTCCAGGCCCGGGACCATGACGTCCAGCAGGGCGATGTCGGGGCGGTTCGCCCGGAACGCCTCCAGGCCCGAGAGGCCGTCGGGCATGGCGGTGACCGCGAAGCCGTCCCGCTCCAGGGCGAGCTGGGTGGCCTCGCGGATGACGTCGTCGTCCTCGACGAACAGGACGTGGGTCTGGTCTGCCATCCCGGTGCTCTCAGTCCTTGCGTTGTGGGGGGTTCAGTTGTCCGTGGTGGCCGCCGCGTCGCCGCCGGTCTTGCTGTAGTCGGTCTCGTGCCGGTTGATCTCGGTGAACCGGCCCGCCTTCCACCGGTAGGTGATCACGGTCTCCTGGGAGGGGTTCGACACCGGGTCGTCCGTCGCGTACACCTGCTTGGTCACGCTCAGGTCGGTGCCGTCGATCTCCGAGTAGACCGGCGATTCCTCTGCCTTGAACACATTCTTGTACGTGCCCTCCACGCGCCGGTACACATAGGTGCCGATGCCCACCCAGTCACCGCAGGTCGACACGTTGACGAGGACGTCGTTGACGGATCCGCCCGTCAGATAGCCGTAGGTGACGTCGACCGGGTAGTCGCCGCCGCTGCACGGCTTCAGGTCCCGCTTCACCGCGGGGGAGACCGCCGGGTCACTTCTGAGGAGCGAGACCGCGTCCACGCGCCGGAAGCCGCCGGACGGGCTCGGCGAGGGGGAGTCGACGACCCCGGCGACCGCCGAGGCGTGCGCCGGCCCCTCGTCGCGGGTGCCGGTGCCCCCCGTGCCGCACGCGGCGACGAAAAGGGCGATGGCGGCGAGCGCGGCACCCGCCGCGATCACCGCCTGTGCACTGCTCCGGACCCGTTCGGGTCCGGCCCCGGTCAGGCCGCGCAACGCTCCTGCTCCTCACGCTCCAGCGCGCGTGCGTCCAGATCGCGGGCCTCCAGCTCCTCGCGGAGCCGGGCGAGCGCCCGGTGCAGCGTGCTCTTGACCGTACCCGCCGACATGCCGAGGGCCGCGGCCGTCTCCTCCGTGGACATCTGCTCCCAGTGTCGCAGTACCACAACACTGCGCTGCTTCGGTGCCAGCACCTTCATGACGTCCATCAGCAGGGCGCGGTCGGCGTGCTGCTCGGTGGAGTCGTCCACGGACGCGTCGGGCAGCTGCTCGGTCGGGACCTCCTCCAGCTTGCGCGCCCGCCACCACTCCGTACGAGTGTTGATCATGACGCGGCGCAGATAGGCGTCGGCGAGCCGCTTGTCGGCGATGCCCTCCCAGCGGCCGTACGTCCGCACCAGCGCCGTCTGCAGCAGGTCCTGCGCGTCGACCGGGTCCGGGACCAGCCGGCGGGCACTGCGCAGCAGCGCGTCCTGCCGGGTGCGGACGTACTCCTCGAACTCGAGCACCTCACCCTGCGCCATGATCGACCGCCTCCGTTCCCCGTTCACTTAGGCCCTCGCCTGAAGTCCTGCGTACGTTCCCCGTGTCCGGTGGTCTGCCGGGCACGGGAATGAAGGTAGGGAGTGGTTGTCACGGCGTTGTCCGATCCAGCCTGCGGCTAGCAATCGGCTGTCCGTCGGTTGTGTAACAGCCGCAGGAACGGGGTAAGGAGGTGGCCCGTTATGTCCCTTTCTGTGGGCCTTTGTCGGTCGAAAGGCTCGGTAACGAAGCTGCGGGAACTGTGACTTGGCTGTCCGTCAACTGAGCGGCAGCCGATAGAGGCCGCCCCGCAGTGGCTCCACCAGACCGTCCGTGACGAGCCCGTCGAGTGCGCGGGCGCGCTGCACCGGCTCGTGCCACACCCGGTCCAGTACCGCCTGCGGCACCGGCGCGTGCGCCTCCCGCAGCACCGCCAGGAGCTTTCCGCGCACCTGCCGGTCCGTGCCGGCGTACGTCTGTCCGCGGCGCGGCGGCCCGGCGTGCTCCGGCTTGCCGGCCAGCCGCCAGGCGCACTGCGCGGCGATCGGGCACCGCGCGCAGCCCTCGTTCTTCGCCGTGCACACCAGCGCGCCCAGTTCCATGGAGGCCGCGGCCCAGCGTGCGGCCGTGTTCTCGTCCTCGGGCAACAGCTCGCGGGCGAGCCTGCGCTCGGCGGCCGTCGTCGCGTTCGGCGGGTACTGCACACCCGTCACCGCCCGCGCGAGGACCCGGCGCACGTTCGTGTCCAACACCGGATGCCGCTGCCCGTACGCGAACGAGGCCACCGCGGCGGCCGTGTACTCGCCGATCCCGGGCAGCGCCAGCAACTGCGCGTGCTCCGTCGGTACGTCCCCGCCGTGCCGTTCCGTTATGGCGGCAGCGGCGCCGTGCAGCCTGAGCGCACGGCGCGGATAGCCGAGCCGGCCCCAGGCGCGCACCGCCTCGCCGGGCGACTCCTTCGCCAGGTCGGCGGGGCGCGGCCAGCGGGCCAGCCACTCCTCGTACACCGGCAGCACCCGGTTGACCGGGGTCTGCTGGAGCATGAACTCGCTCACCATCACACCCCACGGGCCCGCCTCCGGGCGGCGCCAGGGGAGGTCACGGGCGTGGGCGTCGAACCAGGCGATCACGGGGGTGTGCAGCTTCTCAGTCATGGCCTTCCGATCCTGCCACGGGTCGGCGCGCATGACGGGTGACGGCACGGTCACTCAGCGTGCCGAAGGGTGAAGGTCCCTGGTCGTTGCGGCAGTTGCCGGGATGATGATCCGGAAAAGTTGACGCTCGCGCGGCGGGTGGCGCAAGCAAGGACGGCGATCTCTCGTACAGTTTGCGCCGTGGGATCTCTGCGCAATCCGGTCGGGCCGCTTCCCTCCTCCATCTACTGGCGAAGGAGGGTCGTACTGCTGTCGGTGATCGCCCTTTTGGCGCTGCTGATCACGTGGATCGTCACTGCCGGCGGCGGGGGCGGCAAGAAGAACGCCGGCGGGTCCGAAGGCAAGAATCCCGCGCACACCATCACGCCCGGCCCCTCCTCGTCCGGGCCCGCGATCAGCCAACACCCGGGCGGACGCGACGACTCGGGCGGCGGCAGCGGCACCGGTGGGAGCGGTTCCGGCTCGGCCGGCGGCAGCGGTTCGGGCGGCGGCTCCACCGGGTCCTCCGGATCCGGTGACGGCACGGCGGGCGGCTCGGGCGCGGGAGCCGGCAGTGACGTCGGCACGGGTGACACCATCCCGGCGTCGTCCACGCTGCCCAACTGCACCTCCTCCGCAGTGACGTTGAGCCTGCGCAGCCGGCACAACTCGTACGCGCCGGACCAGACGCCGACCTTCGAACTCACCGCGAAGAACCGCTCGTCCACCGACTGCAAGGTCGATCTCGGGCCGAAGAACGCGGTGTTGACCATCACGCCGACGGACGGCGGCCAGACGTTCTGGTCGTCGGCCGACTGCCCCAAGGGCGCGGGGAGCCTGGTGTTCCGGGTGCCGGCCGGGCAGAGCATCACCTACACGGTGAAGTGGGACCGCAAACCGAGCGCCGCCCAGTGCGCCACGCCTGCGGCGGGCTCCGCGAAGGCGGACACGTACCTGCTGGAGGCCAAGACGCCGGGGTTCGCGACGGTGCAGACGTCGTTCGTGCTGTCGGCCGACTGAGGGATGCGCGCCCCTGGGGCGCGGGGAACTGCGAAATCAGCCACCCACGACCCGTGGCCGCCGGGCCGCAACACGCGTCGAGCTGTCAGGCGCCCGGCCCTGCCTCATACGTAGCGCTCCAGAATCGAGGACTCCGCCAGCCGCGACAGGCCCTCCCGCACACTCCGCGCCCGGGCCTCGCCCACGCCGTCCACGGTCTGCAGGTCGTCCACACTCGCGGCGAGCAGCTTCTGCAGGCCGCCGAAGTGCTCCACCAGCCGGTCGATGATCGCGCCGGGAAGCCGCGGAACCTTGGCCAGCAGCCGGAAGCCCCGCGGGGACACCGCGGAGTCGAGGGTCTCGGGGGAACCCGTGTAGCCCAGTGCCCGCGCCACCGTGCCGAGCTCGATCAGCTCCGCGTGGGTCAGCGCGTCCAGCTCGGACAGGGCCTCCTCGACCGTGCGGGAACGCTTGGCCGTCGGCTCGGGCACGTAGTCCCGGACGACCAGCTCGCGGTCCGGCTCGACCCCGGCGATCAACTCCTCCAGCTGGAGCGCGAGAAGACGCCCGTCCGTGCCCAGCTCGACCACGTACTCGGCGATTTCGGTGGCGATACGGCGGACCATCTCCAGGCGCTGCGCGACGGCGGACACGTCCCGCACCGTCACCAGGTCCTCGATCTCCAGCGCGGAGAGGGTGCCGGCCACCTCGTCCAGGCGCAGCTTGTACCGCTCCAGCGTGGCCAGCGCCTGGTTCGCGCGGGACAGGATCGCCGCGGAGTCCTCCAGGACGCGGCGCTGACCGTCGACGTAGAGGGCGATCAGGCGCATCGACTGGGAGACCGAGACCACCGGGAAGCCGACCTGCTTGCTCACCCGGTCCGCCGTACGGTGCCGGGTGCCCGTCTCCTCCGTGGGGATCGTCGGATCCGGCACCAGCTGCACGCCCGCCCGCAGGATCTTCGACAGGTCCGACGACAGCACGATGCCGCCGTCCAGCTTGCACAGCTCCCGCAGCCGGGTCGCGGTGAACTCCACGTCCAGCACGAACCCGCCCGTGCACATCGCCTCGACCGTCTTGTCGGACCCGAGGACGATCAGCCCGCCGGTGTTGCCCCGCAGCACGCGCTCCAGGCCGTCCCGCAGGGCCGTACCAGGAGCCACCGCGCTCAGGGAGGCGCGCATCAGGCCATCGGAACCGGCACTCCCACCGATTTTTCCGGGAGCTGCTGCCCGGTCGTTGGCTGCCACTGCACTCCTCCGGTCGCAGGTTCTGACGCGCTCCCGTAAACCGCACTCGGTTCGTACGGACGGGCGAGACCAGGGCAAAGTCTACCGGCGGTCCTCCGCCTCCCGTGGGGCCTCTCGGCGACGGGAGCGCGGCAGCACCCGCAGCGCGTCCCCCATGTCGGCCACTTCCAGGACCTTCATGCCGGGCGGCACCTTGCCCGGATCGGTCGGCACGAGCGCGTGCGTGAAGCCCAGCCGGTGCGCCTCGGTGAGCCTGCGCTGCACGCCCGTCACCCGTCTGACCTCGCCCGCGAGGCCCACCTCGCCGATCGCGACGAGGTTCTTCGGCAGCGGGGTGTCACTGGCCGCGGAGGCCAGCGCGAGGGCGATCGCGAGGTCGGCGGCCGGCTCCGACAGCTTCACCCCGCCGACCGTCGCGGAGTAGATGTCCCGCTTGCCGAGCGCGCTGATCCGGCCCCGCTGCTCCAGGACGGCCAGCATCATCGACACGCGCGAGGTCTCCAGGCCCGAGGTCGTCCGGCGCGGGGAGGGGATCTGCGAGTCCACGGTCAACGCCTGCACCTCGGCCACCAGCGGGCGGCGGCCCTCCAGCGTGACGGTCAGGCAGGTGCCCGGAACCGGTTCGGCACGACGGGTCAGGAAGAGGCCGCTGGGGTCGGCGAGGCCCGTGATGCCCTCGTCGTGCAGCTCGAAGCAGCCGACCTCGTCCGTCGCCCCGTAGCGGTTCTTCACGCCGCGGACCAGGCGCAGGCGCGCGTGCCGGTCGCCCTCGAAGTGCAGGACGACGTCCACCAGGTGCTCCAGCAGGCGGGGGCCGGCGATCGCGCCGTCCTTCGTGACGTGGCCCACGAGGAGGGTGGACATGCCCCGCTCCTTCGAGGCCCGGATCAGCGCGCCCGCCACCTCCCGCACCTGGGCCATGCCGCCGGGCGCGCCCTCGATCTCCGGGGAGGCGACCGTCTGCACCGAGTCGAGGATCAGCAGGGACGGCTTGACCTGGTCCAAGTGGCCGAGGACGGCGGACAGGTCGGTCTCCGCCGCCAGATACAGCTCCTCGTGCAGTGCGCCGATGCGGTCCGCGCGCAGCCTCACCTGGCTCGCCGACTCCTCGCCGGTCACATAGAGGGTGCGGTGCTCGGCGCTCGCGGACTTGGCGGCCACGTCCAGCAGCAGCGTGGACTTGCCGACGCCGGGCTCGCCCGCGAGCAGCACGACCGCGCCGGGCACCAGGCCGCCGCCGAGCACCCGGTCCAGCTCGGGCACCCCGGTCGAGCGGGCGGTGGCCTGTCGGCCGTCCACCTGGCCGATGGGCAGCGCGGACGTCGTCACCCGGCCCGGTGTCGTCGTACGGACCGCGGGCGCGCCGTACTCCTCGACCGTGCCCCAGGCCTGACACTCGGGACAGCGGCCGAGCCACTTGGCCGTCTGCCAGCCGCACTCGGTGCAGCGGTAGGACGGGCGGTCCTTGGTGGTCTTGGTACGGGCAGCCATGCGGAAACCGTAGCCCGCGGCACTGACAACGGGTCCTCGGGCCGTATGTGGGTGACGGGTATCGGCCATCACCTGTCGGCATCCGGCCGCGGAACAAAGGGTTCCTGTCCCCTTATGAGGGATCGTTTCACCCGTACGAATTAAAAGAGCTCAAGCTTCAAGAAGCGGCACTCCGCCGCCGCCTACGGTCGCACGGGTGATGAGCAGCAGTCCGGAGACCACCGTCCGCACCACCGGCGCGCACCGGGCGCGCGGTGAGGCGCGTGAAGCACGACCGGCGCGGAAGGGGCGCGAAGAAGCAGTGGCGCGCGAGGCCGGCGAGAGGCGCGACCGTGCCGCCGCGCGCACCCTCGCCCAGCAGCCGTCCGCGCGGTACGAGCCGTACCTGGACGGACTGTTCACCTACTGTCTGTCGGTGCTGTGCGACCACGACGCGGCCACCGCCGCCCTCGTCGACGTCCTCACGCTGGCCGAACGGCGCGGGCACCGTGCCCCGGAGGACGCCGGCGACCGCAGGGCCTGGCTGTACGCGCTGGCCCGCTGGGCGTGCCTGCGCAAGCTGGCCGAGGCCAAGCAGAAACGTCAGGCCACCCACGCCGCCGGCCGCCGCGCCGGCGCGCGGGAGGCCCCCGAGCCGCCCGCCTCCACCGAGGTCCAGGAGCGGCGGCGTCGCGAACTCGCCCTGCTGGCCTGGCCGGAGGCGGCCGGTACGACCCCCGAGCAGCGCGAGGCCCTCGAACTGGCCGTGCGCCACCACCTGGCCGCGCACGAGGTCGCCGCCGTCCTCGGCATGGAACCGGCGGCCGCGCGCGAACTGCTCGCCTCCGCCGCCTGCGAGGTCGAACGCACCCGCGCGGCGCTCGCCGTCGTCGAGACCGGCGGCTGCCCCGGCGTGGCCCATCTCACCGGTGACAGCGGTCTCGTCCTCAGCACCGCCCTGCGCCGCGAACTGGTCCGGCACGTGGACGACTGTCCGCGCTGCCGTCGCACCGCCGAGCGCGCCGTCCCCGGCCGCTGGCCCGGCGCCACGGTCACGCCCGCCGAACTGCCCGTCGTCGAAGCACCCCACGCGGACCTGCTCGCCGCCCTCGCCCACCACCCACGCGCGCGTGGCACGGCGGCGCCCCGCTTCGACCGGCGGGGCTTCCCGATGGATCCCAAGGACCGCGCGGCCCGCCGCGACCGGCTACGCGCGCGTGCGGTGACGACGACGGTCGTCGCCACGGTCGTCGCCGCGCCCGTCCTGGCCCTGTGGGCCGCCTACCGGGGCGCCCCCACGGCGGACGGCCACGGCCCCTCTCCCACCGCGCGCGAGACCCAGGGCCCCGACGCCCTGCGCAGCGACACGGCCGGCGGCTACGAGAACGCCGGGAACGCGAGTGTGAAGCCCGGCCCGCGCGTCGGCAAGGACGGCAAGGCGGACGTCTCCGTGGAGGTCGTCAGCGTGGCCGGAGCGGGCACGAAGGGCGCCGGGCACCTCGCGGTCGGCGCCGCGAACGACGGCGACACCACCCTGATCACCCTCACCGCGTCCGGCTCCTCCCCGGTCC
Organism: Streptomyces sp. NTD91; assembly: GCF_059510455.1. Lineage (NCBI taxonomy): Bacteria > Bacillati > Actinomycetota > Actinomycetes > Kitasatosporales > Streptomycetaceae > Streptomyces > Streptomyces sp. NTD91. The sequence continues at coordinate 15,443 of NZ_JCAJZW010000024.1, read as the reverse complement.
GCTGGTCCGCGTCCACCTCGGCGCCCTGGCTCTACCTCAGCCGGTCCACGGGAACCCTCGACCCGGGCGACACATTGACGATCAAGGTGTACGTCGACCACCTCCACGAGCCCTCCGGCTCATGGCACGCACAGGTGGCGATCTCCCCGGCCGGCACGGTGGTCACCATCGACGGCCACGGCACGGCCCCCACCCGCCGCCCCACCCCGCCACCGGCGTCGTCCACCCCCGCCCCGACACCGCCGACCGCACCCCCCACCGACCCGCCGTCCACACCCCCGACCGACCCGCCCCCACCTCCCACCGGCTCACCGTCCCCCTCCGACCCGACCCCGACGTCGACACCGTCCACGCCGTCCTCGTCCGGCAGCGAGACCCCGAGCCCGGCCGGGGGATGAGGGCGGCCCGGGAGGCAGTGGGGGAGTGGAGGGCGGGCGGCGGCAGTCCTCGTCCGGCGGCGGCAGCGAGGTCCGAGCGCGTTCGGGGGAGCTGAGGGCGCTTCGGGAAGGGGCGGGACATGGCGAGTGGAAAGGGGCGAAGTCCTGGTCGGTGGCCCGAGCCGTGCCGGATGCGGCCGGGGCGTCCTCCGACGGGGACGGGACTGCGCAGAGCCTCGTCCGGCGTGGGAGGCCCGGGCGGAACGAATCCGTCATCACCCGGTCTTCCGCTTGCCCGCGCCCCGTCCCGGGGCGCCCGGCGTCCCGGCGCAGCGGCCGGGACGGCACGGACCGTCGGGCGCCGCTGCCGCGGGGCCGGCTGCCGGCGCTGTCCGCCCGGCCGGCCGTACCTGCGCAACCGGTCCCTTCCGGCCGGGCCCGCTCGGCCTACGTCGCCGGGTCGGCCGGGTGCGGCGCGACCAGGGGCAGCTGCGATGCCAGGCGCTGTTCGCAGAGTTCGGACAGGCGGTCGTAACCGGCCTTGCCCATCAGTTCGGTCAGCTCCGCCCGGTAGGAGACGTACACCGGCTCACCCGCGCCGTGCGCCGACGTCGCCGAGGTGCACCACCAGTGCAGGTCGTGCCCGCCCGGGCCCCAGCCCCGGCGGTCGTACTCGCCGATCGACACCTGGAGCACCCGCGTGTCGTCGGGGCGGTCGAGCCAGTCGTACGTGCGCCGGATCGGCAGCTGCCAGCACACGTCCGGCTTGGTCTCCAGCGGCTCCCGGCCCTCCCGCAGCGCGAGGATGTGCAGCGAGCAGCCCGTGCCGCCCGCGAAACCGGGCCGGTTCTGGAAGATGCACGAGCCCTGGAAGGGCCGCGTCTGCCGGGAGCCCTCGTCGTCCTCGGCGACCCAGCCGTTACGGGTGCCCTCGTCGTGGTGCTGCCAGATCTCCGGCGTGAGCCGTGCCACATGCTCGGCGACCCGCTTCTCGTCGTCCTCGTCGGAGAAGTGCGCGCCCAGCGAGCAGCACCCGTCGTCCGCGCGGCCCGCCTGGATGCCCTGGCAGCCGCTGCCGAAGATGCAGTTCCAGCGGGAGGTCAGCCATGTCAGATCACAGCGGAAGACCTGATCGTCGTCCGCGGGATCCGGAAACTCCACCCAGGCACGCGCGAAGTCGAGCCCCTGCTCGTCGCTCACCTGCGGGGCCTGCGCCGACTTCTTCGACGACTTCTTGGACACGGACGCCTTCGCCTGCGAAGAATCCTTCACTCCGTTGGAGGATTTGTGATCCTTCGCCTTTTTCGTCTTTGGCACTTGTCCAGGGTAAGTGGCCGGTGCCCGTTCCGGGGACTGTCGACGGACGATCTGGCAGTAGCGTTCCGTACATGAGACTCGGTGTCCTGGACGTGGGTTCCAACACGGTGCATCTGCTGGTGGTGGACGCACACCCCGGCGCGCGCCCGCTGCCCGCGCATTCGCACAAGGCCGAACTGCGGCTCGCCCAGCTGCTCGACGACAGCGGTGCCATCGACGACGACGGCATCCACAAGCTGATCGACGTCGTACGGGACGCGCTCCAGGCCGCCGAGGACAAGGGCGTCGAGAACCTGCTGCCGTTCGCGACCTCCGCCGTCCGCGAGGCCACCAACGCCGACGACGTCCTCGCGCGCGTGGCCGGCGAGACCGGCGTACGGCTCCAGGTCCTCAGCGGCGAGGAGGAGGCCCGCCTCACCTTCCTCGCGGTCCGCCGCTGGTTCGGCTGGTCCGCCGGAAAGCTGCTGGTCCTCGACATCGGCGGTGGTTCCCTGGAGATCGCCTACGGTATGGACGAGGAGCCGGACACCGCCGTCTCCCTGCCGCTCGGCGCCGGCCGCCTCACCGCGGGCTGGCTGCCCGGTGACCCGCCCTCCCCGGAGGACGTACGTGCCCTGCGCCGCCACGTCCGTACGGAGATCGCCCGGACGGTCGGCGAATTCAGCCGCTTCGGCGCCCCCGACCACGTGGTCGCCACGTCCAAGACGTTCAAGCAGCTCGCCCGCATCGCCGGCGCCGCCCGCAGCACCGAGGGCCTCTACGTCCAGCGGGAACTCAAGCGCGAGTCCCTCGAGGCCTGGGTCCCGCGCCTGGCGAGCATGAGTTCGCAGCAGCGCGCGGAACTCCCGGGGGTCTCGGAGGGCCGGGCGGGTCAGCTCGTCGCGGGCGCCCTGGTCGCCGAGGGCGCGATGGACCTCTTCGGCGTCGAGAGTCTGGAGGTCTGTCCGTGGGCCCTGCGCGAAGGCGTCATCCTTCGGCGCCTTGATCACATGGACTCCGATTAGCGCCCCGGAAGGGGCGCGGGCTGCGCCGACTGCGGCTCCGCCGCGTGGGCGTCGGAAGCGACCGGGCACCCGCATCCGCCCGAATGGCAATCCTCACAACGGCGAACGGGCACCCGGCACCGGCACCACCCGACGCCGTAAGGTGACGGACGTGGCTGAACCAAGGGACGTCCGCGTCGCGCTGTCGACGGCCTCCGTGTATCCGGAGTCCACCGCGACGGCCTTCGAGATCGCCGCGCGCCTCGGTTACGACGGCGTCGAGATCATGGTGTGGACCGACCCGGTCAGCCAGGACATCGAGGCGCTGCGCCGCCTGTCGGACTACCACGGCATCCCGGTCCTGGCCGTCCACGCCCCCTGCCTGCTGATCACCCAGCGGGTCTGGTCGACGGATCCCTGGGTCAAGCTGCAGCGCGCCCGGGCGGCCGCCGAGAAGCTGGGCGCCTCCACCGTCGTCGTCCACCCGCCCTTCCGCTGGCAGCGGCAGTACGCGCGCGACTTCGTCGACGGGATCTGGCGGATGGCGGACGAGACGGACGTGCGGTTCGCCGTCGAGAACATGTACCCGTGGCGCTACCGCGACCGCGAGATGCTCGCCTACGCCCCGGACTGGGATGTCACACGGCACGACTACCGGCACTTCACGATCGATCTGAGCCACGCGGCGACGGCCCGCACGGACACCCTGGACATGATCGGCCGCATGGGCGACCGGCTCGGCCACGTCCACCTGGCCGACGGCCGGGGCTCCGCCAAGGACGAGCACCTGGTTCCCGGCCGCGGCACCCAGCCCTGCGCCGAGCTGCTGGAACACCTGACGCTGTCCGGATTCGACGGCCACGTCGTCGTCGAGGTCAACACCCGGCGGGCCATGTCCGGTGCCGAACGCGAGGCCGACCTCGCCGAGGCCCTGGCCTTCGCCCGCAAGCACCTGTCGTCGGCGGTACGGGTGCGCCGGCCGTGAACAGCCACGCGCAGCCGGCCCGCCGACGGGGCAGACCCCCGCGCACGGAGTCCACCGACACCCGCGACCGCATCCTCGCCGCCGCCCGTGAGGAGTTCTCCGAGCGCGGGTACGAGAAGACGTCCGTGCGCGGCATCGCCAAGGCCGCCGGCGTCGACTCCGCGCTGGTCCACCACTACTTCGGCACCAAGGAGCAGGTTTTCGAGGCGGCGACCGCGGTGGCCTTCGCGCCCGCGCTGAACGCCCCCGAGGCGCTGGCCGCCGGCCCCGTCGACGGGGTGGGGGAGCGGCTGACCCGCTTCGTCTTCGGTGTCTGGGAGAACCCCGCGACCCGTACGCCGCTGCTCGCGATCCTGCGGTCCGCGGTGGACAACGAGACCGCCGCCGCCGTCTTCCGCCGGCTCGTCGCCTCCCAGCTGCTGCGTCGCATCGCCGCCCAGCTGGACCTGCCCGACGCCGAACTGCGCGCCGAGCTGGCCGCCGCACAGCTGGTGGGTGCGGCGATGATGCGGTACGTCGTCAAGCTGGAGCCGCTGGCCTCCGCCGACCTGGAGCAGATCATCGCGCGCGTGGCACCGGTCGTACAGCACCATCTGACCAGCGCCTGAGCCGCGCCCGGAGTTCCGTGCCGCCGAGACGGCCGTCCCGTATTCCGGACAGTCGCGTCCAGCGTTCGGAGCACCGGCGTACGCTCGGAGACAATCAGAACTGTCTGGCAGATCTTCGAAGGAGCGAGCGACGATGCCCGAGCTGAGGTCCCGCACAGTCACCCACGGCCGCAACATGGCGGGCGCCCGCGCCCTGATGCGCGCCTCCGGTGTACCGGGTGCGGACATCGGCCGGAAGCCGATCATCGCCGTCGCCAACTCCTTCACCGAGTTCGTCCCGGGCCACACGCATCTGCAGCCGGTCGGCCGGATCGTCTCCGAGGCGATCGTCGAGGCGGGCGGCATCCCGCGCGAGTTCAACACGATCGCGGTCGACGACGGCATCGCGATGGGGCACGGCGGAATGCTCTACTCGCTCCCCTCCCGCGACCTGATCGCGGACAGCGTCGAGTACATGGTGGAGGCGCACTGCGCCGACGCCCTGGTCTGCATCTCCAACTGCGACAAGATCACGCCGGGCATGCTGCTGGCCGCCCTGCGCCTGAACATCCCCACGGTCTTCGTCTCCGGCGGCCCGATGGAGTCCGGCCGCGCCACCCTGGTCGACGGCACCGTCCGCACCCTCGACCTGGTCGACGCGATCTCCGACGCCGTCAACGACAAGATCTCCGACGAGGACATCCTCCGTATCGAGGAGAACGCCTGCCCGACCTGCGGCAGCTGTTCCGGCATGTTCACCGCCAACTCCATGAACTGCCTGACCGAGGCGATCGGCCTGTCCCTCCCCGGCAACGGCTCCGTCCTCGCCACCCACACCGCACGCAGGCAGCTCTACGTCGACGCGGCCCGCACGGTCATGGACCTCACCCGCCGCTACTACGAGCAGGACGACGACTCGGTCCTCCCCCTGAACATCGCCACCTTCCAGGCCTTCGAGAACGCCATGGCCCTGGACATCGCGATGGGTGGCTCCACCAACACGATCCTGCACCTGCTGGCCGCCGCCCAGGAGGCGGGCGTCCCCTTCGGCCTGGAGCAGATCGACGCCGTTTCCCGCCGGGTCCCGTGCCTGGCCAAGGTGGCCCCGAACGTCGCGAAGAACCGCACGTACTACATGGAGGACGTGCACCGCGCCGGAGGCATCCCGGCCCTGCTGGGCGAACTCCACCGCGCCGGCCTGCTCAACGAGGACGTCCACGCCGTCCACAGCCCGTCCCTGGCCGACTGGCTGAAGACCTGGGACGTCCGCGGCGGCTCCCCGTCCCCCGAGGCCGTCGAACTGTGGCACGCGGCCCCCGGCTGCAAGCGCTCCGCCGAGGCCTTCACCCAGTCGGAGCGCTGGGAGGCCCTCGACGACGACGCCGAGAACGGCTGCATCCGCTCCGTCGAGCACGCGTACTCCAAGGACGGCGGTCTCGCGGTCCTCAAGGGCAACCTGGCCGTCGACGGCTGCGTGGTGAAGACGGCCGGCGTCGACGAGTCCATCTGGACGTTCGAGGGCCCGGCGGTGGTCTGTGAGTCCCAGGAGGAGGCCGTCCAGCGCATCCTCACCCAGGAGGTCAAGGACGGCGACGTCGTCGTCATCCGCTACGAGGGCCCCAAGGGCGGCCCCGGCATGCAGGAGATGCTCTACCCGACCTCGTACCTGAAGGGCCGCGGGCTCGGCAAGACCTGCGCCCTGATCACCGACGGCCGCTTCTCCGGCGGCACCTCCGGCCTGTCCATCGGTCACGCCTCCCCGGAGGCGGCCTCCGGCGGCACCATCGCCCTCGTCCAGGACGGCGACCGCATCCGCATCGACATCCCGAACCGCACGATCGAACTCGTCGTCGACGAGGCCGAACTCGCCCGCCGCGAGCAGGCCCTGAACGGCGTGCACGCCCCGAAGAACCGCGACCGCAAGGTCTCCGCCGCCCTCCGCGCCTACGCGGCGATGGCGACCAGCGCGGACAAGGGCGCGGTGCGGGACGTGACGAAGCTGGGCTGAACCCGTACGTGAGCAGGGGCCGCCTTGCGCCCGGGGCGGCCCCTGCGCGTGTCACCAGCCGGCGGGGTCGCGCGCCGCGACGGCGAAGACGGTTCCGTCGGGGGCGGTGGCGTAGACGCGGCCGCCGACGACCAGTGGGGCCGGCAGGTCGGCGGTGACCACGGCGGTACCGAGCCGCGCCGGCGTCTGCCCGACGAGGCGTCCACTGCGGGCGTCGACGGCGAGCAGGCGGCCGTCGGCCGACGTGAAGTAGACGTGCCCACCGTCGGCGATCGGCTCCGAGCCGCGGGCGACGGACGTTTCCAAGTGCCACAGCCGCTTGCCGGCATTCAGATCGACGGCCTCCAGCGAGCCGCCGGCGGCCAGCAGGTACACCGTGCCGCCGTGGGCGGTCGCCTGAGGTGACTGACGCGGGACGGGCAGGCCCACCCGGCGCGAGGTCCTCGACGCCGGTCTGTAGCGGACGACGGCTTTCGTGTCCGACGACTTGTCGGCGGACAGGAGGAACAGGGACCCGTCCTGGCTGCCGACAGGGCTCAGTGTCCCGTCCAGCGACGCCTCCCAACGCACCGCACCGGTACGCGGGTCCACAGCGGCCACATGCGTGTGTGCCCCGTCCTGGGACGAGGTGGTCGCGTACGCCAGCGGATCCCCGGCGAACGAGGTGAGGGACGGGGTGCTGTAGCCGGGCAGGCGTCGGTGCCACTCCACACGGCCCGACCTGCCGTCCACACCGGTGACCGTCCCGCTGTCGCTCGTGAGCAGGACCGTACCGCCGACGTACCGGACCGTCGTTCCCTGAGGCAGACGCCGCTTCCACACCTCGTCGCCGGAGCGCGGATCGCGTGCGGCCAGCAGGGAGTCGCCGCCCGTGCAGAACTGGACGAGAGAACCGGCCAGAACCGGCGGTCCGCACACGGACCTGGCGGCGCCGGCACGGTGCCACAGAAGCCGGCCGTCGGCGGAGGAGAGGGCGAAAGCGGCACCGGCCCGTGCGCAGAACACCTTCCCGGCCCCGTAAGAACACTGCGGCATCCCCGACCCGTCCGGCACCGGCCTGACCCGCCAGGAGCTGAACGCGGCCGCGTTGGTGTGCGGGCTCGTACCCGTCGCCGTACGACCGCCGTCCCCGATCAACGCTCCCAGCGAGGCTGCCACGACGAGGCCGAGTGCCCCTGCACCCACCGCCACCCTCCGGCCGAACCGCCGCTTCGGCGCCGACGCGGACCGCTTCCCGGCAGGAGGCCGCGGAGCCGGCGCGTCGTCGCCCGTGCGCTGCGCCGGTATGAAGGCCTGAGTGTCGTACGAGGCCGCCACCGACCGCAGTTCGCGCATCAGCTCGTCCGGCGTCGGCCGGTCCTCGGGCTCCTTGGCCAGGCAGCGCAGCACCAGCGGCGCGAGACTCTCGGGCACCCCGGTCAGATCGGGATCGTCGTGCACCACCTGGTAGGCCACGACGTACGGGCTGTCCGAGTCGAAGGGGCCACGCCCCGTGGCCGCGTGCACCATCACCGACCCGAGCGCGAAGATGTCGGCGGCCGGCCCGACCTCACGCGGTCGTCGGAACTGCTCGGGCGCCATGAAAGGAGGCGTACCGATCAACTTTCCGGTCTCTGTGTGCAGTTCGCTGTCTCTCGGGCGGGAGATGCCGAAATCGATGACCTTCGGCCCGTCCTCGGCCAGCAGCACGTTGCTAGGCTTCAGATCCCGGTGCACCACGCCGACCCGATGGATGTCGCGCAATGCCTCGGCGAGCCCGGCCATGAGCCGCCGCAACTGCGCCGTCGTCATCGGCCCGCTCCGCTTGACGTGCTCGGAGAGAGTGGGACCGGGAATGAACAGCGTGGCCATCCAGGGCCGTTCGGCCTCCGGATCGGCATCCACGACGGGCGCGGTGAAGGCACCGCTCACCCTCCGGGCCGCGGCCACCTCCTGCCGGAAACGGCCCCTGAACTCGGGATCTATGGCGAACTCGGCGTGTACGACCTTCACCGCGAGCTTCAACCCCGAGGTGCTGCGCGCCAGGTGGACGACGCCCATGCCCCCCGAACCCAGGTTGGACTCCAGGCGGTAGTGACCGGCGTACCCGGGGAGTTCCGCTTCCGCGCCCGCTCCTGTGTTCCCGCGTGGCGTCATGCGACCACCCCCGTGCTGTTCGTCCGCGCGCGCGACGCACGGAGCCTAGTCGATGACTCGTGCGAGACAGAGGCGGCTTGCTAGCCTGCGCGCGCGAGTCGTGTACAGATGTGCTGCGACTCGACTACGGGGACCACTGACGCCATGGCAACCTTGGCGCCCGACGGGGAGGTAACGGCGTGGCCGTCGACCGTGCAGAAGAGATGGAACTCGGCGTCGGAGACGCTGCTTTGCAGGCGGAGGCCGCCATGCGTACGTACGCGGTCGCTCCAGGCGTCCGCCTGAACGTCCGCAGCGGCCCCGGCACCAACTACGGAATCGTTCGTGTCCTGCCCGAGGGCATGCGCGTCCCGATCTTCTGCCAGGCGCCGGGGACGACCGTCACCGGTCCGTACGGCACCTCGAACATCTGGGACAACATCGACAACGGCGAGTACGTCTCCGACGCGTACGTCCGCACCGGCAGCGACGGCTACATCGCGTCCCGCTGCGGCTGACGGCCGACCCCACCCGGAGCCCGCGCCCGCCCGGCGCCATAATCGTCCCGTGAGCGACGAAAACGGCACCCCGGACATCGCGGCGGGCTCCGCGGGCGGTACGGCCCAGGACGGCGGACCCCGCCCGGAGCCCCTCCGCTTCTTCGGCACCACCTGGGTGAACCACGACCACGGCTACGCGGCCCGCCGCGCCGGCGTCGCCGTCGGCTCCCTCGTCGCCGCCGTCGTCTCCTGCCTGATCCTGCGCTTCGCCTACGAGGGCATCCGGATCGCCGGCACCGGTTCCTTCGTGACGGTACTGATCATCGCCATGTTCGCGATCTGCAGCGCCCTCGCCTTCCGCAACACCTGGGAGGGCTTCGGCAAGCGCCACGACCCCCAGCGCCAGGCCTCCCTGCGCGGCCTTCTCGCCATCGGCTTCGTGGGCTCCCTCCTCGCCTACTTCTTCCGCTCCCTCACCGAGGCCCCGGGCGAGAGACTCCACCGCGAGGAGTACGCCAGGGCGCGCGAGGAGTACGCCCGCCGTTCCTCCCGCCGCACCGGCAACCCGTCGAGGAAGAAGCGCCGCCGCTAGGGACACCGAACGGCCGGGGTGACGGCGGGGCGTCAGCCCGCTCGGCTCCGTTTCAGTAGTAGTTGCTCATGATCGCCGTCGCCCACTCCGGCTGACGCGTGGTGCCCTGCGGTCCGAACTCCGTGAGGTACGGCTTGATGTCCAGCACCGGAGTGCCGTCCACCGCGTCCAGCCCCTCGACGTGCAGCCGAAGCCCGTCGACCCGTAGGACACGGCAGCGGGAGACCCCGATCCGGTTGGGACGGTTCTTGCCGCGCTGGGCGAAGATGCCGACCTTCGGCCAGTCGGTGTTGCCGCGTGGATGCCGGGCACCGGTCTCGATCCCGTCCTCCGGGACCCGGTCGAAGTGGTAGACGACCTCCAGGTGGGAGAAGTCCTCCAGCCCGGCCAAGGCCTCCTCCCCGAACCGCTCACCGTCGATCCGGATCACGGCACGAACCGCACCCCATTCGTCGTCCCGCACCTCCCCGCGTCCACCGACGACCCACCCGACCGGCCGCACCACCACGTCCCCGGCGCCCCCGGCGACGTCCGCCGCATCCTCATCCTGCCCGCCCACGGCGGCTCCCTTCCTCGCGGAACACCAGTGCAGCGTAAGCGACTTGGGCCCACAGCAACCGCCTCCCGCACCGGAGCCGTCCCGCCGCTCACGCACCCATGCCCCGCGTGGCCGGGCCCCTGCCCACCCGCACCCCGCCCCGAAAAACCACTGCTGTCGCCACCCCCGCCCGACCACCATGTCCGTATGACCACGCCACAGCCGCCCTCACCGTCCCCCTCCTCCTCGCCCTCTCCCGCCCTCTCGAACGCGGCCCGCGCGCACTCCTTCAACGCCGCCGCCGCCCAGTACGCCGCGAACCGCCCCTCCTACCCGCCCGCTCTCTTCGACACCGTCGAGGAACTGGCCGGCCGCTCGCTGTCCGGTGCCAAGGTCGTGGACGTGGGCGCCGGTACCGGCATCGCGACCGCCCCGCTGCACGCCCGCGGCGCCGACGTACTCGCCGTCGAACCCGGGGCGGGCATGGCCGCCGAGTTCCGCCGCGGCCTGCCGCGGCTCCCGATCGTCCGCGGCGTCGGCGACGCTCTCCCCGTCGCCGACGCATCCGCCGACTTCATCACCTACGCCCAGGCCTGGCACTGGACCGACACCGCCCGCTCGGTGCCGGAGGCGCTGCGAGTGCTGCGGCCGGGTGGCGCACTGGCACTGTGGTGGAACGGCGACGCCCTGGACGTCGAGTGGATCGCCGAGGCCGCCGCCCGTGTCGGCCGCTTCCTGGGCGTGGACGTCGTCGCCCAGAAGCACGACGCCGGCCGCACGGAACGGGCCGACCCCAGCGGCCGCCTCCGCTTCAGCCGCCGGGAGATCCGCTGGAGCCGCCGTGTCCCGATCGACACCCACCTCGCCAACATCGGCAGCCACTCCGCCTTCCTCCTCACACCCGAGGGCCGCAGATCCGCATTTCTGGAGGACGAGCGTGCCCACCTGCTGAAGGTGTTCCCGGACGGTGTCGTCGAGGAGACCTACGACGTGCTCCTGCTCGTCGCCAACAAGCCCTGACCTGGGCGGTCCGGTCAACAGTGGAGGCCGGGTGTCCCCTCGGCCGCCGCTGTCGGCCGTCCGCCGGTCCCCTGCCCCTTGACGTCCGGGACGCCCGGGGCGGCGGACATTGTGTACGGACTCGGCCGTGCTGCCGTCGACCCCGCCCTCACACGGCCCTTGACGTCCGAGACGTCCGGGCAGATTATTCACCGCATGATGAATTACTTGCCGGACCCACCACTCGAACCCCCCGGCACCTCCGCCACGGTCGCCGCCCCGGCCGTCCACGCCGAGGACCTCACCGTCGTCCGCGGTCCCCGCACCGTCCTGCGCCGCCTCCGCTTCACCGTCCCGCGCGGCCGGATCACCGGCCTGCTCGGCCCCTCAGGCTGCGGCAAGTCGACTCTCATGCGCGCGATCGTCGGCACCCAGGCCAAGGTCACCGGCACGCTCGACGTCCTCGGCCACCCGGCCGGCCATCCCACCCTGCGCAGCCGCGTCGGCTACGTCACCCAGGCCCCCTCCGTCTACGACGACCTGACCGTCCGCCAGAACCTCGAGTACTTCGCCGCGATCCTCGACCCCGGCCTCCCGCACGCTCGAACGCGCTCGCGCGGGGAGACCCGCATCGCCGCCGAACGCCGCCACGAACACGTCACCCGCGCCATCGCCGACGTCGATCTCACCAGCCACGCCGACACCCTGGCGGGCAACCTCTCCGGCGGCCAGCGCGGCCGGGTCTCACTGGCCGTGGCCCTGCTCGGCAGCCCCGAACTCCTCGTCCTCGACGAACCCACCGTCGGCCTCGACCCCGTCCTGCGCCGCGACCTGTGGAACCTCTTCCACGACATCGCCGCCGGCCGCGGCACCACCCTCCTCGTCTCCTCCCACGTCATGGACGAGGCCGAGCGCTGCCACCGCCTCCTGCTCATGCGCGAGGGCGAGATCCTCGCCGGGGGCACCTCCGGGCCGGAGGCCGGGGGAGACACCCCCGAGGAGCTGCGCAGCCGCACCGGCGCCGACACCGTCGAGGCCGCCTTCCTCCGCCTCGTCGACGAGGCCGCCGCACACCAGCCGCAGCAGACCATCCGATGAGCCCGACGAGGACGACTCCGATGACCACGACCACCCCCGCGCCCGCCCCCACCGGCGCCCTCAACCTCTCCCGCACGACCGCCACCGCCGCCCGGGTGCTGCGCCAGCTCCGGCACGACCCGCGCACCATCGCGCTGATGCTCCTCGTCCCGTGCCTGATGCTGGTCCTGCTGCGCTACGTCTTCGACGCCAGCCCGCGCACCTTCGACACCATCGGCGCCTCCCTGCTCGGCATCTTCCCGCTGATCACGATGTTCCTGGTCACCTCCATCGCCACCCTGCGCGAACGCACCTCCGGCACCCTCGAACGCCTCCTCGCCATGCCCCTCGGCAAGGCCGACCTCATAGCCGGCTACGCCCTCGCCTTCGGCGCGCTCGCCATCGTCCAGTCCGCTCTCGCCACCGGACTGGCCCTGTGGCTGCTGGGCCTCGACGTCGCCGGCTCCCCCTGGCTGCTGCTGCTCGTCGCCCTTCTCGACGCCCTGCTCGGCACGGCGCTCGGCCTCTTCGTCTCCGCCTTCGCCGCCTCGGAGTTCCAGGCGGTCCAGTTCATGCCCGCAGTGATCTTTCCCCAGCTCCTCCTCTGCGGCCTGTTCACTCCCCGTTCCGACATGCACCCCGTCCTCACGGCCGTCTCCGACGTGCTGCCCATGTCGTACGCCGTCGACGGCATGGACCAGGTCCTGCGCCACACCGACATGACCGCAACCTTCGTCCGGGACGTCCTGATCGTGGCCGGCTGCGCACTGCTGGTCCTGGCACTGGGCGCGGCGACCCTGCGACGCCGGACAGTGTGATCCCGACCGGCTGCTCGCCCGACCGAGCCTCACGCCCGGCGGGCGCGGGCCGTGAGGCCAGGCCGACCCCCGGCCAAGACGGCGTCCGCCCACCGGACAAGCCAGCCGCCACGCTCCTCACCGGTGCAAAACTGAACCCCATGAGCCAGAAAGTCGCAGTCCTCGGCACCGGCAAGATCGGCGAAGCCCTGCTCAGCGGAATGATCCGGGCCGGCTGGGCGCCCGCCGACCTCCTGGTCACCGCCCGCCGCCCCGAACGCGCCGAAGAACTCCGCACCCGCTACGGGGTCACCCCGGTCACCAACGCCGAGGCCGCCAAGACCGCCGACACCCTCATCCTCACGGTCAAGCCGCAGGACATGGGCACCCTCCTGGACGAACTGGCCCCGCACGTCCCCGCCGACCGCCTGGTCATCAGCGGCGCAGCCGGTATCCCCACCTCCTTCTTCGAGGAGCGGCTGGCCGCAGGCACCCCGGTCGTCCGGGTCATGACCAACACCCCCGCACTCGTCGACGAGGCCATGTCGGTGATCTCCGCCGGTACCCACGCCACAGAGCAGCACCTCGCGCACGCCGAGGAGATCTTCGGCGCCGTCGGCAAGACGCTCCGCGTGCCCGAGACCCAGCAGGACGCCTGCACCGCCCTGTCGGGCTCCGGCCCCGCGTACTTCTTCTATCTGGTCGAGGCCATGACCGACGCCGGCATCCTGCTCGGCCTGCCCCGCGACAAGGCGCACGACCTCATCGTCCAGTCCGCCATCGGCGCCGCCGTGATGCTCCGCGACAGCGGCGAACACCCCGTCAAGCTCCGCGAGAACGTCACCTCCCCGGCGGGTACGACGATCAACGCCATCCGCGAACTGGAGAACCACGGCGTTCGAGCCGCCCTCATCGCCGCCCTCGAGGCCGCCCGCGACCGCAGCCGCGAACTCGCCTCCGGCAAGAAGGACTGACCCGGCAGCGGGGGGCGACGGCTCACCACCGGCCGCCCCCACACCGGCACCCGCACGGGCAGTCCCCCACCGCCCTAACGGCCGGCCGCGCTCAACGCCCTCTCGAACACCGGCGGCAGCAACCCGATTGCCCGGTACGCCGCATCGACGGTCGGCCGGGCCATCGTCCTCGCCTTCTCCGCACCCTCCCGCAGCACCCCCTCCACATAGGCTGGGTCGGCGCACAGCTCCCTGTGCCTGGCCTGCACGGGCCCGAGGACCTCCATCACGGCCTCCGCGGTGTCCTTCTTCAAAGCGCCGTACGAGTCGTAAACGGCTGCCAGTGACTCAGGGTTCCCGTCCGTGCACGCAGCGAGAATCTCCAGCAGGTTCGCGACGCCCGGACGGCCCTCCCGGTCGTACCCCACCTCGCGCCCGCTGTCGGTGACAGCCCGCATGATCTTCTTCCGCACGTTGTCCGGCTCGTCCAGCAGATAGACGACCCCCAGCCCCGACTCGTCCGACTTCCCCATCTTCGACGTCGGGTTCTGCAGATTCATCACGCGTGCCGCGACACCCGGACGGGTCGCCCTCGGCACCACGAACGTGTGCCCGAACCGCTGGTTGAACCGCACGGCCAGATCCCGCGCCAGTTCCACATGCTGCACCTGGTCGTCCCCGACCGGCACCTCGTCCGCCCCGTACCCCAGGATGTCCGCCGCCATCAGCACCGGATACGTCAGCAGCGACAGCCGCACCGTACCGCCGCGCTCCCGCACCCTCGCCGTCTTCTCCTTGTACTGGATCATCCGGCGCATCTCACCGTCGGTCGCCACGCACTCCAAGAGGTACGAGAGTCTCGTGTGCTCGTCGACATGGCTCTGCAGGAACAGCGTGCACACGTCGGGATCCAGCCCGGCCGCCAGCATCAACGTCGCCGTCTGCCGACTGAGCCTGAGCAACCGCGCCGGATCCTGGTCCACCGTCAGCGCGTGCAGGTCCACGACGCAGAACACCGAGTCGGCCTGGTGCTGGTCCGTCTCCACCCAGCGCCGGAGGGCTCCCAGATAGTTGCCCAGCGTCAGGTGCCCGGTCGGCTGAAGCCCGCTGAAGACCCGCGTCATCTCCACTCCACCTCCTGGTCGGGACCGCCGCTCCTGCGGCCGGCCCCCGGAGTCCGGAGGAGATACGAGAACGGCCGCCGAAGCGGCGGCCGTTGGTTGCATACGTGAGTACGGCCGCCGTCAGGCGGCCCACCAAAGCTGGGTACACGTACGCGTCGTCATGCCCAACAGAGTACGCCGCCGGGGGACGCCTCGCTCAGAGTTGACACGCCCCACGCCGATCCGTAAGGTTCTCCGAGTTGTTCGACGTGAGCGCCGACCCCGGTCGGTCCCCGGACAGCCACTCCGCAAGTACCACCAGCAATCGACACTCCGGTGCCGACTGGTGTGGCGTGTGTATTTGCGAAATGAGGAATCCGCGTTCGAAAGAGCGCCGCCCCCGATTCGCTCGGGAGCACGGAATCCGCTAAAGTCTCACTCGTCCGAACGGCCCAACGGCCCGGAGGACAAGCCCCGCTGACTGGGGGTCAGACGCCGAAAGGGTCTGATAG